>JBIOZN010000347.1:0-31728 GCA_044871175.1 Acidimicrobiales bacterium
GGCTGTCGGGCTTGGCGGCCGTGCGCAGGCCGAGATCGGCTGCCACGCGTCGCACCTCGGCCTTGGTCATGTCGCCGACCGGGAAGCGGGTGCGGGCGAGCTGGGCCTGGTCGAGCATGTGCACGACGTAGCTCTGGTCCTTGGCGGCGTCGGCGCCACGCTCCAACGTGAATCGGCCCTCCGGAGTGCGGCCGACCCGCGCGTGGTGGCCGGTCGCGACAGCGTCGAACCCGAGTTGATCAGCGCGCTTCAACAATCGATCGAACTTGAGGTGGCGGTTGCACTCGACGCACGGGTTGGGGGTGCGGCCGGCAGCGTGGTCGGCGACGTAGGGGGCCACCACTGCGGCCGCGAAGGCATCGCCGAAGTTGAACGTCAGGTGGTCGATGCCGAGCTGGTGCGCCACCCGCCGGGCGTCGTCCACGTCGCTCACGCTGCAGCAGCCCCGGTCGCCGTCGCCGCCCCACAGCTTGAGCGTGACGCCGACGACCTCGTGGCCGGCCTCGGCCAGCACGGCGGCGGCGACCGAGGAGTCGACCCCGCCGCTCATGGCCACCAGGACGCGCATCGCCGGCCCGCCGCCCGCCACTAGGCCGAAGCCGAGCCCAGACGCCGGAGCCGGGCCACGGCCTCGGGCACGGCGGCCAGCGCCCGGTCGACGTCGGCGTCGGTGGTGGTGGGCCCGAGCGACAGGCGCAGCGCGCCCATCGCCCGCTCCTTGGGCACGCCCATGGCCGTCAGCACGTGGGACGGCTCCATCGCCCCGCTGGCGCACGACGACCCGGCGGCGGCCAGGACGCCGGCGCGCTCGAGCAGGTACAGCAGGGCCTCGCTCTCCACGCCGTCGATGCACACGTGGGCGTTGCCCGCGATCTTGCGGGGGCGGGGCACGGTCTCGGTGGTGCCCGGCACCGTGGCGACGAGGCCGTCGACCAGGCGGTCCCGCAGGCCCCCGACCCGGGCGACGGCCGCAGCGCGCGCGGCCACCGTGGCCTCCATCGCCGCCGCCATGGCCACGATGCCGGCGACGTTGTGGGTGCCCGAGCGGCGGTCACGCTCCTGGCCGCCGCCGAACAGCAGCGGCTCGAGCTCGACGCCGGCGCGCACCACCAATGCGCCCACACCCTTGGGGCCGCCGAACTTGTGGGCCGACACCGCCACCAGGTCGCAGCCGGCGGCCATCCCGGCGACGTCGAGCCACGGGAACGCCTGCACGGCGTCGGTGTGCACAACCGCAGCTGGCGCTCGCTGGCGCACCAGGTCGACCACACCGGCCAGCGGCTGCACGGTGCCCACCTCGTTGTTGGCCAGCATCACCGACACGACCACGACACGGGGATCGAGGGCGGCGGCCAGGGCGTCGAGGTCGACGACCCCCTCCCCGTCGACGGGCACCACCCGCCCGCCCACGTGCTCGACGCAGTGCAGCACGGCGTGGTGCTCGACGGCCGAGCAGACCGCGGTGCCGGCGGCCGTCGCCGCAGCCGCCCGGCGCACGGCCCCGAGCACGGCGAGGTTGTCGGCCTCGGTGCCACAGCCCGTGAACACGACCTCGCCGGGCTGGCACCCCAGGCCCCCGGCCACGACCTCCCGGGCGTCGTCCACCGCCCGGCGGGCGTCGCGGGCGGCGGCGTGGGCGCCCGAGGGGTTGGCAAAGCGCTCGGTCAGGAACGGCGCCATGGCCGCCACCGCCTCGGGCCGCATCGGCGTGGTGGCGGCGTGGTCGAGGTAGGCCACGGCGGGAGGTTCCACCCGCTCAGGCTAGGGCGCCGGGCGCCGGCGAGCCGCCCGAGCGGGCCCAGCAACGACCCGGACCCCGCTCACGTCACCGGTGGGTTGGAGCGGTCAACGCAACGGTGACGCGGGTGCGGAGAATCGCGCCTGCCGGGCGCCGAGCGGCGGGGCTCGTGCCATCGTGGCGCCGGTGGAGGGCTACGACGAGCGCAGCTACGGGCGCGGCATGGCCGACGTGTACGACGACTGGTACGCCGGCGTGTCCGACGTCGACGCCACCGTGGCGCGCCTCGCCGCCCTGGCCGAGGGCGGCCCCGTGCTCGAGCTGGGCGTCGGCACCGGGCGCCTGGCCCTGCCGCTGGCCGACCGGGGCCTGGACGTGTGGGGCGTCGACACCAGCCCCGACATGCTCGCCCGGCTGCGGGCCAAGCCCGGCGGCGAGCGCGTGCACACGTTCGAGGCCGACATGGCCGCCGAGGTTCCTCCCGGTCCGTTCCGCCTCGTGTTCGCGGCCTACAACACGCTGTTCAGCCTGACCTCGGCCGCCGCCCAGGAGGCGTGCGTCGCCGCCGCCGCCGCCCGCCTCACCCCGGGCGGCCGTTTCGTGGTGGAGGCGTTCGTGCCCGACACCAGGCCCGAGGCGGCGCCCGACGTCACGGTGCGGGACCTCACCGCCGAGCGGGTCGTCCTGGCGGTCTCCCGTGTCGACCCCGAGGGCCAGACCGCCCACGGCCAGTTCGTCGAGCTCACCGAGGCCGGTGGCGTGCGGCTGCGCCCGTGGTGCGTGCGGTGGTCCACCCCCGAACAGCTCGACGCCATGGCCGCCCGGGCCGGGCTCGCCCTCGAAGACCGGTGGGAGGGGTGGGCCGCCCAGCCCTACGGCCCCGACAGCCCACACCACGTGTCCGTGTGGGCGCGCAAAGCCGCGTAACGACTCCGCGAACACGCGGTCTGGCTCCGTTTCATGGACGGTCGGCCGGGTACCCTTCGCCCGGTGAGCCAGCTGCGCCTCAACCCCCTCAACGGGCGCTGGGTCACCATTGTCGCCGAGCGGGCCGAGCGCCCGTTCGCCTTCGCCCCCCGCGAACCGGACGTCGAGGCCGACCCGACCCGACCGTGCCCGTTCTGCCCCGGCCACGAGGAGGAGACCCAGCCGGCCCTCGAGACCTACGGGCGCGACGGCCAGTGGATCCTGCGAGTCGTGCCCAACCGCTTCCCCGCCTTCGAGGGTGACGACCCCATGACGGTGCGCACCTTCGGTCCGGTGTTCACCGTCGCCACTGCCAGTGGGATCCACGAGGTGCTCGTGTACTCCCCCGTCCACGGTGCGTCGTTCGCCGACCTCGACGACCGCGACGCCGGCCTCGTCCTGGCCGCCATCCGCGACCGGATGACCGAGCAGGCCCGTTCCAGCCGGATCCGCTACACGCAGGCCATCGTGAACCACGGGCGAGAGGCGGGGGCGTCGCTGGCCCATCCCCACGGCCAACTGCTGGGCATGCCGTTCGTGCCCGGCGAGATCCTCGACGAGGAGGCCGGGTTCGCCCGCTTCGAGGGCTCGTGCCTCATGTGCACCACCATCGAGGCCGAGCTGTCGGCCGGCCTGCGCGTCGTGCACGACGACGAGCACGTCGTCATCGTCTGCCCGTTCTGGGCGGGCTCACCGTTCGAGATGCTGGCCATTCCCCACCAGCACGAGGCCCACATGCAGGAGGCCGATCCGGCCGACCTGGCCGCCGTGGGGCGCGCCGTGCGGGAGGCCCTGGCTCGCCTCCGGGCGGCCCTGGGCGACGTCGCCTACAACATCGTCTTCCACACCGCCCCGCACCGCCACGACGGGCTGTTCCACTGGCACGCCCACATCTGGCCCAAGCTCACCAGCGTGGCCGGTTTCGAGCGCGGCACCGGGGTGCTCATCAACATCACCCCGCCCGAGTACGCCGCCCAAGAGCTGCACCGCATCACCGTCAGCTCGTGACGGGGCGCTCCCGGCGGCTGCGCTTCAGCTCGGCCATGCCCGGCACGGCGGTCATGTGGCGGACGGCGTCGAACAGGCGCACGGCGTCCTCGCCGCGCGGGATCCGCGAGAGCACGGGACCGAAGAAGCTGGGCCCGTCGGGCGGGTCGAAGGTGATGATCGGCGTCCCCACGTCGGTGCCGGTGCGGTCGAGGGCGGTGGCGACTTCCTCGGCCAGCGTGGCGTCCCATCCGTCGTCGTTGGCGGCGGCCGCGTAGGAGGGGTCGAGGCCGAGGTCGGCGAGCACGCCCGGCAGGTAGCCGGGGAAGCCCGCCTCCCACTCGGCCACGATCTCGTCGCGGCGGCCGGCCACGTGGATGTCGGTGCCGAAGCGGGTGTAGAGCCCGGCCATCGGGACCTCGCCCTCGGCGGCGCGCACGGCGGCGGCCACCCGCAACAGCTTGAGCCCGGTGCCATGCCCGGCGACGTAACCCGGGCGGAAGTCGCGCTCGTAGTCCTTGTCCTTGTTCACCAGGCGCAGGGGGATGAAGCGCCAGCGCACGTCGAGGTCGCGCTGGGCGGCGACCTCGGTGATCCACCGGGACGTGATCCAGGCCCAGGGGCAGACGGGATCCCAGAAAAATTCGAGGTCGACCATGCGCGGGACCCTAGCCACGACCATGCTGCGGCACCGATGGGCCGGATCCGGGTCTCGACGCTGATCGACGCTCCTCCCGCGGACGTGTGGCGGGTCGTCGAACCGATCGAGCGGCATGTGGAGTGGATGCGCGACGCCGCCGCCATCCGTTTCGTCGGCGCCCGGACACGAGGGGTGGGCACCGAGTTCGAGTGCGACACCAAGGTCGGGCCGCTCCGCCTCACCGACCGGATGGCGATCACGGAGTGGGAGCCGGAGACGGCCATGGGCGTACGCCACGACGGGGTCGTCACCGGCACCGGCCGCTTCACGCTCGAGCGGGCGGGGGCAGCGGCCACGGTGTTCTCGTGGGAGGAGACGCTGCGCTTCCCGTGGTGGTTGGGCGGGCGGCTGGGTGAGGCCGTCGGTGGGCGCTTCGTGCTGCGCAGGATCTGGAAGGCCAACCTGGCCGGGCTGAAGCGGCTGGTCGAGGCCCCGAACGGGACCGGGTCTGATGGGTTTGCACCCTGAGCGCCCACTATGGGCGCCGACGGTGCAAACCCGTTGGTCGGCGGTGGCGACGGCGGGCGCCGCGGGCGATCAGCGCCGGAACAGGTAGCGGGCGGCGGCACCCTTGGCCGCCGCCGTCGCCGCCGGGAAGCGGCGCTCGGCGTGGTAGCGGACCCGGTGGCGCCAGCGGTTGAGGTCCTTCGGGTGGTGCACGGGCACGCCGTTGACAGCCACGAGGTCGAGGGGGACGCGCCGGCGATGCCACTGCACGAACGGCGCTCCGGTGGGGATGAGGTGGGCCGTGAAGCTGCGGCGCGACCGCTGCCCGTCGCTGGTGGGCAGGCTGCCGTGGATCGTGCGGGCCGACCAGACGAGCACGTCGCCGGTGGCGAGGGCGGGCGCCACGACGGGTGCGGTGGCCATGGCGTCGAGCACCGCGGCGCGGTAGGCGGCCTCGTGCTCGACCACGTTGAAGCCGGCCGAGTTGAGGGGCAGCTCGGCCCGATGCGTGCCCGGGCACTCGTAGAAGCGGCCGGCACCAGGTGCGATGTCCTCGGTGGCGATCCAGGCGGCCACCATCGTGCCCAGCGGCTGGGCGTCGAGGTAGTGGGTGTCCTGGTGAGGCGGCGTGGCCGGATTGCCCTCGAAGTACATGGTCTGCACGATCGTGGCTGGCGCCTCGAGGGCGGCGGCGCCCAGGGCGACGAGCGCCGGATGGGTGAGCAGCTCGAGGGCGGCGGTGCGGAAGGCGGGGGCGTGGCGGCGATCGAGGCTCTGCACGTCGCGTAGGCCCTGCAGCATGAACCCGGCCTCGGTGCGCCGGTGCGGCTCGGGCCGGCCCGACAGCCGGTAGTAGGGGCGGGCGTCGGGCTTGACCTCGGCGGCGAAGGCGGCGTTGGCGCGTTCGGCCAGGGTCGGGGGTACGACGCCCCGCACCACCACGTAGCCGTGCTCCCGCAGGTGGGCGACGGCCGGGCCCGTGTCGTGGGGGCCGAAGGCGGCCGTGGCGTCGGGCACGGACCGGCCGAGCGGGTCGAGCGGGGCGAGGTCCGTCCCGGGGGCGGGGGGTGCGAGCGCGACCGCAGGCATGCGGCGCCCGACGCTACCGGCCCGCCCGCCCCCCACCGCGGCACCCTCGCGTGGACCCTGCCGCCGCGATCGCACGGCCGCCCCGCCAGCGTCTGGGCGCACCAGAACACTGGGCGCACCAGGCGAGCACAACCTGCAGGACCCGCTCCTGGCGCGCCGAGACGGCCACGACCCGGCAAGCATCGGGGCCAGCGGCCCCCGGCAACACCAGCGGCCGCCTTCTATCCTCGCCGGCCGTGGCGCACGCGAGTGGCGGCGAGCCCCGCGTGACGCTGGGCTACCGGCCCGGGCTGGACGGCCTGCGAGGGCTGGCGGTGGCGGCCGTGGTCGCCTACCACCTCGGTGCCCCCGGCCTGGTGGGCGGGTGGCTGGGCGTCTCCCTCTTCTTCACGCTGTCGGGGTTCCTCATCACGAGCCTGCTGTTGGGCGAGCACGCCGCCACCGGCCGCATCGACCTGGCCGCCTTCTGGGGCCGCCGGGCGCGCCGACTGCTTCCCGCCGCGGCCGTCACCCTCGGCCTGGCCGCCGTCGTGGGCGCGGTCAACGGCGGCCCGGCGTCGCTGCCCGGCGACGTACGGGCAGCCGTGGCGTACGTCGCCAACTGGCGCTTCATCGCCGCCCACCAGGGCTACGGCGCCGCTACCGCCGATCCGTCCCCGGTGCAGCACCTGTGGTCGCTCGCCATCGAGGAGCAGTTCTACGTCGTGTTCCCGCTCCTGGCCGCGGTCGTCGCCCAGGGCGCCCGCAAGAGTGTGCGGTGCCGCCTCGGCCTACTCGTCGCCGGCGTGGCCGTCGCCTCCCTGGTCGCCCAGGTCGTCGTCGCCGGCACCGATCGCCGCTACTTCGGCACCGACACCCGGGCCGCCGAGCTCGCTCTCGGCGCCTTGGCGGCCGTGCTGGCCGCGCCGCTGCTCAGACCCCGCGAGGCCGCCGCCCGGTCACGGGCAGGAGGCGCGATCACCGCGGCCGGGGCGCTGGCCCTCGTGGCCACTGTCGGCCTGTGGACGTCGGCCACCCTTCGGTGGCACCTGTGGGCCCAGGGGGGGTTCACGGTCGTGGGCGGCCTCAGCGCCCTGGTGGTGGTGGCCGCGGCCGTGACGCCCCTCGGCCGGCTCGTGGGCGCCGCCCCGCTGGTGTGGCTGGGCCGGCGCAGCTACGGCGTCTACCTCTACCACTGGCCCCTGCTGCTCTTGCTGACACCCGAGCGCACCGGGCGCGACGGCCTCGCCCTGGGGGCCGTGCGGGTCGCCGTCACGGCCGCCCTGGCGGCCGCCTCCTACCGACTGCTCGAGCAGCCCATCCGCCAACGGCGGCACCTCGTGTCGCCACGGCGGGCCGGCGCCGTCGGGGTCGCGGCGCTGAGCGGCGTGCTCGCCCTCAGCCTGGCCGTCCCGGCCCCCCTCGCTCCGATCGGCGTGCGCTCGGCCCTCGCCGCCCCGCCACCCGCCCCGCCACCCGCCCCGACCGCACCCGCCACTGCGACTCCGACATCGTCGATCGGGCCACCGCCCACCGGCCGGCCGCCGGCGTCCCCACCGGCGATGGCTCCCGCCGCCCCGCCCACCCCGGCGTCGGCCCCGCCGCCCGTGGTGTGGCTGCTGGGCGACTCCGTGCCGTACTACCTCGGGCTCGCCCTGGCCGGGCGCGAGCAGGACCTCGGGGCGCGCGTCGTCGACCTCGCCCTCCCCTCGTGCGACGGGGCCCGCGGCCCCGCCCGGATGCGCCTCGCCGTCGGCGACCCCTTCGACGAGCCCGAGGGGTGCCAGCGTTGGGAGGAGACCTGGTCGGCCGCCCTCAGCACCGATCCCCCCGACCGCATCGTGCTGCTGCTGGGCGCCACGACGATCGTCGACCGCCGGCTCGACGGCCGCTGGCGCAACCCCTGCGACGCCGACTTCCGCGCCTGGTACGAGCCCGAGGTGGTCGCTCGGGTCGACTGGCTGGCGGCGCGCACCGCCGCGCCCATCACCCTCGCCACCACGCCGTGGGCCGACGACGACGCCCGCTTCATCGCCCAGCACCGCTACGAGCGCACGGACTGCGTGAACGACGTCTTCCGCGCCGTCGCCGCCGCCCGCCCCGCCGTCCACCTGCTCGACCTGGCCGCCTGGGTGTGCCCCGACGGCCCGGGCGCGTGCCGGCCTCTGCGGGACGACGGCCTCCACTACGGGGCCGACCACGCCGTCGAGGTGGCCCGCTTCCTCCTGTCCTGACGCGGCGGCGGCGGCGGTGGACGCCGCCGGGGCCGCCCGTACCATGCCAGGGTGAGCGAGCCTTCCAACGACCCGTTCCGCGGCCTGCCGTTCTTCGGCGACCTCGCCCGGATGCTGGCCGGGCAGGGACCGCTGTCGTGGGATGCCGCCCGCCAGTTCGCCCTCGCCATCGCCACCCAGGGCCAGCCCGAGGCCAACATCGACCCCCTCGAGCGCATGCGCTACACCGAGATCGGCCGGGTCGCCGAGCTCCACGTCCAGCAGGTCACCGGCCGCCCGGTCACCAGCGGCGGGGGCATCATCGAGGTCATCCCCGTCACACCGTCGGTGTGGGCCTCGCGGGCGCTGGAGGCCTACCGGCCGCTGTTCGAGCGCCTGGCCGGCGCGCTCGGCGCCGGCGCGGCAAGCCCCGGCACCGCCCCGGGATCCGACATCGCCGCTCCCGACCCCGCCGACGACGACCCGGGCAGTGCCCTCCTCGGCGGCCTCATGGCCATGTTGTCGCCCATGCTGCTGGGCATGTCGGCGGGCAGCATGGTGGGGCATCTGGCCCGGCGGTCGTTCGGCCAGTACGACCTGCCCATCCCCCGTCCCCCGTCGTCCGAGCTGCACGTCGTGGCCGCCACCGTCACCCGGTTCGCCGACGACTGGAGCCTGCCCGCCGACGACCTGCGCCTGTGGGTGTGCCTGCAGGAGCTGGCCCACCACACCGTGCTCGGCGTGCCCCACGTGCGCGCCGAGTTGCAGCGCCTGATCGGCGATTACGTGGCCGGCTTCCGCCCCAACCCCAACGCCCTCGAGGACCGCCTGCGCGAGGTCGAGCTGTCCGACCCCGCCGGTGCCGGCCTGAGCGAGCTGCAGCAGCTGTTCGGCGACCCCGAGGTCCTGCTGGGCGCCATGCGCTCCCCCGAGCAGGAGGCCATCGTGCCCCGCCTGGACGCGCTCGTGGCCGTCGTCGTGGGCTACGTCGACCACGTCCTCGACCTCACCGCCGGGCGGGCCATCGGCTCGGCCGGCCGCATCGCCGAGGCCGTGCGCCGCCACCGGGTCGAGGCCGACCAGTCCGACGTGTTCGTGGCCCGCCTGCTCGGCCTGTCCCTCAGCCAGGCGGCCGTCGATCGGGGAGCGGCGTTCATCGACGGCATCGTGGAACGGGCCGGTGAGGAGGCTCTCGGTCGCTTGTGGGAGGCGGAGAAGTTCCTGCCCACGCCGGCCGAGGTGGACGCCCCCGGCCTCTGGCTGGCCCGGATCGAGCTCGGGGACTGAGCCTCTGTGGAGAGTTAAGTCGCAGGACGACCCGAACGCTCCACAGAGCTGAGCAGGCGGGGTGAGAGGCGGCGGGAGTGACCGCTCAGGCGGGCGGCGGGGGCGGGACGGCTTCGATCGGCGGACCGGCGCCGCCCGGCGGTGGGCCGGGAGGAGGCGGCGGCAGGTTGGCCGGTGGCCGGGCCGCCCGGTCCTGGGTCAGGCGCCGCAGCTCGGATCGGGCCCGCTGGCTGAGGGGCGTGGGCGCCCGGCCGGTGCGCCGCACGTGACGGTCGCCGATCATGTAGCTCACGGCGGCGGTGGCCGCCAACGCGCCCACCAGCAGGAACCCGGCCCAGCCCGGCACCTCCACCACCACCGGGACGAAGGCCGCCAGCACCCACGCCATCTGGAATCGCGTCTCGAAGCGGGCGAACGCGCGCCCCTGGTTGGCGTCGGGCGCGTCGCGCTGCACGATCGAGTCGAAGGCCAGCTTGCCCATGGCCGCGCCGGCGCCCAGCACGATGGCCAGCAGGCCGGCGGACGCCAGATTGGCGAAGGCGGCGGTCACCGCCCCGGCCACGGCCACGGTGATGAGCACGCCCGTGAGAATGCGCTCCTCGCGCACGGCCCGGCGTAGCGACGGCGCCACTGCCGATCCCACCAGGGCACCGGCCGCGCTGCCCGCCACCGCCACCCCGAACCACCACGTGGGCGAGCCGCTACGCCGGAACCAGAACGCCACCTGAAAGGTGAAGAAGCCCACGCAGGCGCGCAGCATGGCCATGGCCGAGGCCGCCAGGAGCACGCCGATGGAGCGCAGCTCCTCGGTCTCGGCTTGCGTCGGCCCGGTCACCGCCACCCGTGTGGGTGGGAGGCGCAAGGCGGCCGCCGTGCCCATGCTGAACATCACCGCGGCCAGGGCGAGGGTCACTTCGGGGGCGATCACGCTGAGGGCGGCGCCGAGGCTGCCGCCCACGAACGCCATGACGTTGGCCAGCACGCTGAGCTTGGCGTTGGCCTCCACCAGCTCGCGCTCGGTGCGCACGACGCTGGGCACCAGCGCCGCCTTGGCCACATTGTGGGCCTTGGACAGCACGAGGAACACCAGCGCCTCGGGAAACAGCAACAGGCTGTGCAGGTGGAACATCATGAGGAGGGCGACGAGCACGCGCCCGGCGGCACAGGCCACCACCATCATCCGCCGGCCGCCGGCGACGCGGTCGATGGCGGGCCCGATCAGCGGGGCGATGACGGCGAACGGGGCCATCGTGAGCAGCAGGTAACGGGCCACCTGGCTCTGGGCCGCGTCGGGGGAGATGGAGAAGAACAGCGAGCCCGCCAGCGCCACCGCCACCACCGCATCGCCACCCATGACGAGGGCATGGACGCGAGCCAGGCGGGTGAACGGTGACAGGGGGTACGAGCCCGCCACCGGCGTGGGCGGAGGCGGAGGGGGAGGCGGCCGCCAGCCCTCCCAGCCCGGTAGTTCGCTCACTCCAGTCATGGTACGGGCCGCCGATACCCTGGAAACGGTGGGCCTAGAGCGGTTCGACGAGATCCTGGTGCTGCTCCGCGAGCGCGGCGGGCGCGTCACCCTGCCCCGGCGGGCGATCATCGCCGCCCTGCTCGACGCCCGCACCCACGTCACCGCCGAGCGCCTGGCCGAGGACGTCCAGCGCGCCCACCCCGACATCCACCGCGCCACCATCTACCGCACCCTGGTGCGCCTGAGCGAGCTGGGCGTGGTGACCCACGTGCACCTCGGGCACGGACCGTCGCTCTACCACCTGAGCGTCGACGACCACCACCACCTCGTGTGCGACCAGTGCGGCACCGTGGTCGAGCTTCCCGCGGGCGCGTTCGACGCCCTGCGCCGGCGGGTCGAGCGCGACTACGGGTTCCACATCGACGCCCACCACTTCGCCCTGGGCGGCCGCTGCGCGCACTGCGCCGAGGTGCCGGCCGCTACCGCGGCACGCATTTGACGCTGAAGCCGTAGGGCAGCTCCAGCCGGTGGGCGGCCATCAGCGCGTCGTCGGCCAGGATCTCGGCGACCGCGCCGTCGGCTATCAGGCGGCCCGCGTCGAGCACGACGGCGCGCTGGCACAGCTGCAGCGCGTACGGGAGGTCGTGGGTCACCAGCACCACGGTCACGTCGAGGCCCAGGACGATCTCGGCCAGTTCCCGGCGGGCCACCGGGTCGAGGTTGGACGAGGGCTCGTCGAGCACCAGGACGTCTGGGTCCATCGCCAGCACGGTGGCCAGGGCCACCCGCCGGCGCTCGCCGAAGCTCAGATGATGCGGGGACCGGCCCAGCACCCCGCTCATCCCCACCCGGCCCAGCGCGCCGGCCACGGCGGCGTCGAGGGCGGCGCCCCCCAGGCCGAGGTTGGCCGGCCCGAAGGCGACGTCCTCGCGCACCGTCGGCATGAACAGCTGGTCGTCGGGGTCCTGGAACACGATGCCCACGCGACGGCGGATCTCGGCCAGGTTGGCCTTGACCACGGGCCGCCCGCCGACCACGACCGACCCGTGCTGGGGCGCCAGGATGCCGTTGAAGGTGAGCACGAGCGTCGTCTTGCCGGCGCCGTTCGGGCCGAGGACGGCGAGGCGTTCCCCGGGCGCGACGCGCAGGTCGATGCCGCGCAGCGCCTCGTGGCCGTCGGGGTAGCGGTAGCTCACGTCCTGCAGCTCGAGGGCGGGCGGCACGACGGCGTTCACGTCATGCTCCACGCGGTGGCGGCGACGACGGCGGCGAGGGCGGGCCACAGCAGGCACACCGACCAGGCGCGGGCGGACGCGGCGACGCTGCGCACCGGCATGGTGCCCGTGTAGCCGCGCGAGGCCATGGCCAGGTAGACGCGCTCACCCCGCTCGTAGGACCGCACGAACAGCGCGCCGGCGGTGGAGGCCAGGACGCGCACCTGCCCCACTCGCCCGCCGGTGCCGCCCCGCGACTGCCGGGCGATCGCCATGCGGCGCACCTCGTCGGCGATGACGTCGCCGTAGCGGATCATGAAGGCCGCCGTCGCCACCATCACGCGGGGCACCCGGAGCCGTTCGAGTCCGTCCAGCAACTGTGGGATCGGAGTGGTCGAGGCCAGCACGATCGAGGCGGCCACGCCGATGGTGCCCTTGACGACGATGGTCCACGCCGCCCACAGGCCGGCCTCGGACAGGCTCAGGCCGAGGACGTCCACCCGCGGAGGGCGCCCGAAGACGGGCAGCAGGACGGCGAAGGCGACGAAGGGCACCTCGATCACCAACCGGCGGGCCAGCGTGAGCAGGGGCACCCGCCCGATGCACGCCGCCGCCACCACCAGCCCCGCCTGCACCCCGAAGGCCCACACCTGCTCGCGAGGGGCCATGACGACGGCGAACACGAACAGCACCGTGGCGGCCACCTTGCACTGCGCGGGGAGCCGGTGCAGGGGGCCGGCGTCTTGCAACAAGAGGTGCCGATGGGCACCGCTCACGTCACGTCACCGTGGCGTCGCCGCGCCCGGCCGGCCCGGCCCGCGCCGGTGCCGGTTGCTTGCCGCGTCGCACCACCAGCACCAGGCCAGCGCCCACCGCGAACGTCACGGCGACGCCCACCAGCCCGGCGATCCAGGTGCCGACGTACCGGTTGTGCACCCCGCGCACGCCGTAATCGGCCAGGGGTCCGTCGGCCAGGGCGTGGTCACGAACGTCGCCGTCGATGCCGTTGTCGGCGGCGACTTTCTCCAATCCGTCGGGGTTCGGGTTGGCGTTGGGGGCCACCACCAGCACGAGCGCCGCGGCGGCGGCGATGCCCACCAGGACGAAGGCGGCCACCGGCAGGCGCGTCACGACGGCGCTCCCTGCAACGCCGGCTCCGCCGGAGCCGCCAGCACGTCACGCGCCCCGTACACGAGATCGGGGCGCGTGGCCATCACCGCGCCGATGGCCAGGCCGGTGATGATGCCCTCGCCGATGCCGATGAGCGCGTGCACGCCGACCATGGCGGCGGCCACCGCTCCCACCGAGACGGCGTCGTTGCCGCCCACGGCGTACTCCAGGGTGAACACGAGCGACGCCAGGACCGGGACGGCGAAAGCGGCCAGCCCCGCCGCCGGCGTCACCGACCCCGACCGGTTGCCCAGCAGGCGTCGCAGCAGCCAGAACAGGCCGTAGCCGGCGAAGGCGCCCACGAGCGCCATGTTGATGACGTTCAGGCCAAGGGCGGACAACCCGCCGTCGGCGAACAACAGCGCCTGCACGAGCAACACCACCGTCACCGCCAGCGCTCCCGCCCACGGGCCGACCAACACGGCGGCCAGGACTCCGCCCAGCAGGTGCCCGCTGGTGCCGTTGGCCACCGGGAAGTTCAGCATCTGGGCGGCGAACACGAAGGCGGCGGCCAACCCCACCACGGGAATGTCGCGATCGTCGAGCGTCTCCGACGTCCGCCTCACACACCAGGCCACGGCGACGAGCGCGAGCACGCCTGCCACCAACGACGTCGGCGCGTTGATGAACCCGTCCGGGATGTGCATGGCGACGATCATCAGCGCCTCCGAGGGCCGTCGGGTCGGAGCGAGAGCCTAAGTGCGACCCAGTCGCAACGCAATGTGGGCTCAAGGAGGCATTCGCTCCCGGACCCGACGGCGGATGAGGGGCCGGTGGCCGGGCCGATCGGCCGGCTCCCCGTGATCCAAGCCTCGCGGTGGTGCCGAAGTAGGCGACATGTCCGCTGTCTCCCGCCGCCGATTCCTGCACGTCTCCGCCGGTGCGGCCGCCGCCGGCGCCGCCCTGGGCGTCACCGGCCGGGCCACGGCCGCCACCAGCGCGGCCGACGCCCTCGCCGACTTCGCCCCCGAACACCCCGGGCGAGGCCCCGTCGTCGTCTACCTCGCCGACGCCCGCTCCAGCGAGCTGTCGATCATGCGCGAGGGCTCCGAGGTCGTCGTCCGCGACCGGGCCCTCGCCCGGCGCCTCCTGGCCGCCGCCGGGCCCGGGGAGGTCTGAACGTGTCCTCCCACCGCGAAGCCCCCGAGATCGCCAAGGACCCGGTGGCCGACAACACCGACACCTACGCCTTCATCAGCCCCGACCGGCCCGACACGGTCACCCTGATCACCAACTACATCCCGCTCGAGTACCCCGCCGGCGGCCCGAACTTCTTCGAGTTCGGCGACGACGTCCTCTACCGCATCAACGTCGACAACGACGGCGACGGCGAGGCCAACGTCATCTACGAGTTCCGGTTCACCACCCAGACCCGCAACCCGCAATCGTTCCTGTACAACACGGGTCAGATCACGAACATCGGCGACGACGCGTTCAACCGGCCCCAGTCCTATTCGGTGGTACGCCGCCAACGGCAGCGGCGCCGCCGCGAGCGCCTGCGCACGCTGGCCGACGGGCTGGTCTGTCCGCCCTGCAACATCGGCCCCCGCTCCACGCCTGACTACCCGCGACTCGCCGGCCAGGCCGTGTACGACCTCGACGGCGGCGGGCGCGTGTTCGCCGGCCAGCGGCTGGAGGGCTTCTACGTCGACCTCGGCTCGGTGTTCGACCTGCTCGACCTGCGCCCGTTCGAGAACCTGCACCTGTTCAAGGGGATGCCGACCGCCGGGGTCGACTCGACGCGCGCGTTCAACGTGCACACCATCGCCATCCAGGTCCCCATCACCGACCTCACGCCGGACGGCTCCTGCCCTCGCGACCCGATGGACCCGGGCAGCACGATCGGGGTGTGGGGCTCGGCCAGCCGCCAGAAGGCGCGCGTGCGCGACCGCGACGACGACGTGCGCACCGGCCCGTGGGTGCAGGTCTCCCGCCTGGGCAACCCGCTGTTCAACGAGGTCGTGGTGCCGTTGGGGCTGAAGGACCGCTGGAACCGGGTGCCTCCCAGCGCCGACGCCGAGTTCCTCCGCTACGTGCAGCGGCCCGAGCTCACCCGCTTGCTGCCGGCCCTGTACCCGGGCGTGTTCCCCAACCTGGCCGCCCTCGACGCCGACCGGGCCGACCTGGTGGCGATCCTGCTCACCGGCATCCCCGCCGGCGTGGTGCCCGGGTTCCAGAACTTCACCGGCGCCACCTACGCCGACCAGCTCCGCCTCAACGTGGCCGTCCCGCCCACCACCGCCAACCCGAACCCGCTCGGGCTGGTGGCCGGCGACCCCGCCGGCTTCCCCAACGGCCGGCGGGTGTTCGACGACGTCTTCACCGTCGAGCTGCGCGCCGTCGCCGGGCTCACCTACCCGCTCATCGACCCGTCGTTCATGCCCGACAGCGCCGTCAACGTCGTCACCGACGGCGTGCAGCGTGACCCGGCGACGAGCTACCTGCCGGTCTTCCCGTACCTCCACCACCCGGTGAGCGGGTACGACGTCGTACCCCCGGCGCTGGCGCCATGACGCCATGAGCGCCATGAGCGCCATGAACCACGCCGCGCCCGCCGGCGGCCCGGTCGTGCTCGAGGTCGGGCCCGACGCCGGCGCCCTCATCGTCCACGTCGAACCCGATCGCCACGGCGGCGAGCTGCACCTGCGCCGGCGCGGTGCGCACGGCTCCACGATCCACACCGGCATCTGGGCGCGAGCGGCGGCGCCCGGTGCGGCGGTGGTGGCGGTGTTCGCCAGCCTCCCCGTCGACCGCTGGGCGATCCTGGACGACGACGGCGCAGACGTGCGGGAGATCGACATCCACCCCGGCGCGGTGACCACCGTCGACCTGCGGGGTGGCGACGCCGGCGCGCCGTTCTGACAGGAGATCTTCCTCACCGGCCCTGGTCAGCGGCGCCCGGGTTCTGCCAGAACGCCGACAGTCTCCGGCCCCGGCTCAGCGGGGCGTCTCGTACTTGTAGCCCAGGCCCCGGATGGTGACGATCCGCGTGGGGTTGGCAGGGTCGTCTTCCACCTTGGCCCGCAGGCGTTTGACATGCACGTCGAGCGTCTTGGTGTCGCCCACGTAGTCACCGCCCCACACCCGGTCGATCAGCGTGTCGCGGGGCAGCACCCGGCCGGCGTTGGTGAGCAGCACCTCGAGCAGCTCGAACTCCTTGAGCGGCAGCTGCACAGGCGTGCCCCGGATCACCACCTCGTGGCGCTCGGGGTCGAGGCGCACGTCACCGACCTCCAGCACCTCGTCGCCGGGGCCCGGCGCCGCCGGCACCGTGGCGCGCCGCAGCACCGCCCGGATCCGGGCGACCAGCTCGCGCAGGCGGTAGGGCTTGGTGACGTAGTCGTCGGCGCCCACTTCCAGCCCGACGACGGTGTCGATCTCGGCGCCCTTGGCCGTCACCATGATGATGGGGACGCTCGACCGGGCCCGGATCTGCCGGCACACGTCGATACCCGACACCTTGGGCAGCATCACGTCGAGCAGCACGACGTCGGGCTGGGTGGCCTCGAACACCTGCAGCGCCTCCGCACCGTCGCGGGCCACCTCCACGCCCAGGCCCTCCCGGCGCAGCCCGATCGACAGCGCCTCGACGAAGGACTCCTCGTCCTCCACCACCAACACGGTGGTCATGGCGAACCCGGGCCCTCGACGGCCGGCAGCCGCAGCGTGAATGTCGACCCGACGCCCTCCTGCGACTGCACCGACACGCTGCCACCGTGGTTGGTGGCGACGTGGCGCACGATGGCCAGGCCAAGCCCGGTGCCGCCCGTCTCCCGGGAACGGGCCCGATCGACCCGGTAGAAGCGCTCGAACACGCGCTCGAGGTCGCGGCGGGGAATGCCGATGCCGTGGTCGCGCACGACCACGTCGACCCACTGCCCGCCCTCGGCCGAGGCCGCCACCTCCACCGTGGCGCCCTTGTCGGAGTACTTCACACCGTTCTCCAGCAGGTTGGCCACGGCGGCGACGAGCTGGCGCTGGTCCCCGCACACCTCGAGCCGGCGCATGCGGTGGTCGACGGCGATATTGGCATCGCGCGCCTCGCACAGCGGTCGTACCCGCTCGACGGCCTCGGCCACCACCGCGCTCACGCGCACCGGTTGGTGCGGCGGAGGCTCGCCCACCTCGATGCGCGACAGCTCGAGCAGGTCGTCGATGATGCGCCCGACCCGGTGGGCCTCCGACACCATCCGCTCGGCCAGCCGGCGGGTGACGGCGGCGTCGTCCTCGGCGGCCATCGTCTCGGCCAGCACCGCCAGCGCGCCCACCGGGGTCTTCAACTCGTGGCTCACGTTGGCCACGAAATCGGTGCGAGTCTCCTCCAGGCGCACCCGTTCGCTGACGTCCTCGATGACGGCGAGGGCGCCACCCGGGAACGGCGTGGTGCGAACTTCCACGCTGCGGCGCGGCGGGCCGTAGAGCTCGAGCGTGCGGGCCAGCGGGCCCTCGGCGACAGTGCGTTCGAGCATGCCCCGGACGGCGTCGGTGACGAGCGCGTCAGCATGGTGCGTACCGGCGAAGTGGTCGGCGGCGGCGCTGCACAGCACCACCGCACCCAGTTGGTCGGCCACCACCACGCCCAGCGGCAGGGCCTCGACGGCGGCCTTGAGCCGCGCCAGTTCCGCCTGGCGCTCGCCGCCATCCGCCGCGAGTCGCTCGACGGTGAGGGCGAGACGATCACGCTGCCCGGCGCGCCGGCGCGCCACGGCGGCGGCGACCGCCGCAACCGCCACCGCCACGACCGCCACGACCACGGGAACGACCACCGCGCCGCTCATGCCACGGCCTCCCGGAGTCCCGCGTCGAGCTCGGTGCCGTGGCGCTCGCCCGCCGGCGCGATCACCACCACGTTGTAGCCCGCGGCCCGCAGGGCGCCGGCCAGGGCGTGCAGGCCCGGAGCGTCGATCCCGTCGTCGTTGGTGACCAGGACCCGCACGGCTACCCGGACGGATTCGCCGGCGCCCCGCCCACCGGCGCCGGCTCGGGTCCCTCGGGCAGGTCGCCGGTGACCATGTAGCAGACGCGCTGGCCGATGTTAACGGCGTGGTCGCCGATGCGCTCGTAGAAGCGCCCGATCATGGCCAGCTGCACGGCGATCTTGAGCTCGGCGCGCCCCTCGGCGTGCACCTCGAAGATCATGGCGATGAAGTCGGCGTGCAGCAGATCGAGCATGTCGTCCATGTCGGCCAGAGCGGCCGCCAGCGGAGCGTTGGCCTCCACGTAGGCGTCGATGGCGAACTTCATCTGCTGGTGGGCGTGCTCGCTCATGCGCCCGATCAGCCCGCGCAGGCGGGGGTCGAGGTCGCTGCCGTAGATCCGGCGCGCCGCCTTGGCGATGTTCACCACCAGTCCGTACGAGCGCTCGATCTCCGCCGTCATCCGCACCACGGTGACGATCTGGCGCAGATCCGTGGCCACCGGCGCCTGCATGGCGATCATGTGGTAGCAGCGCTCCTCGACCGCCAAGCAGCGCCGGTTGACCTCGCGTTCTTGGGCGATCAGCTCGTCGGCGCCCACCAGGTCGCCGGCCAGGACGACGTCGGTGCCGTGCGGTATCGCCTCGACGGCCATGCCCGCCAGGCGGACGATCTCGGCCCGCACCTGCTCGAGCTGCTGATGGAAGGTGCGACGCGGCTCTTCGCTCATCCGAACCGCCCGGTGACGTAGTACTCGGTGCGCTGGTCCCGCGGGTTGGAGAAGATCTTCTCGGTGCGGTCGTACTCGACCAGCACCCCGGTGCGGCGGTCGTGCTCGCCCGGCTCGGCGGTGTAGAAGGCCGTCCGGTCGCTGGCCCGGGCCGCCTGCTGCATGTTGTGGGTGACGATGACGATGGTGAAGCTCTCCTTCAGCTCCTGCATGAGGTCTTCGATCTTGCCGGTGGCGATGGGATCGAGGGCCGAGCAGGGCTCGTCCATCAGCACGACGTCGGGCTCGACGGCGATCGTGCGGGCGATGCACAGCCGCTGCTGCTGGCCACCCGACAGGGCGAGGGCGGAGTGGCCGAGGCGGTCCTTCACCTCGTCCCACAGCGCCGCCCGGCGCAGCGACCGCTCGACGATGTTGTCGAGGGCGCCCTTCCTCTTGGTGCCGTTCACACGGGGGCCGAAGGCGACGTTGTCGTAAATGCTCTTGGGAAACGGGTTGGGCTTCTGGAACACCATGCCGATGCGCCGGCGCACCTCGACGGCCGAGACGCCGTGCCCGTAGAGGTCGATCCCGTGGTAGAGGACGGAACCCTCGACGCGGGCGCCGGTGATGGTGTCGTTCATGCGGTTGAGGCACCGCAACACCGTGGTCTTTCCGCAACCCGACGGTCCGATGAACGCGGTGATCTCGTTGGCCCGAATATCCAGGGTGACCTCGCGCACGGCCCGGAAGTTGCCGTAGAAGACGGCGAGGTCGTCGATGTCGAAGACCACCGGTTGGGCCGACACCGCCGGTTCGCGCGGCTTCACCTCCACCCGGGGCAACGCCCCGTTGGGATGGCTGACCGTGTCAGTGGGGGCGGTGGTGCCGGGCACCGGCTGAGCTGCGGCGGAACCCGCCGTGCTCACGGGTTGCTCGATCGCCATCGACATCCTCCTCTACGCCCGCCCCGTCACCGCGGCAGCGCGAACCGCGACGACACGACGCGAGCCAGGATCATGAAGACAAAGGCTATGACCATGAGCACCAGGGCGGCGCCCCACCCCCGTTCCACGGCGGGGGCGAACGAGCTGGTGGCGTTGGTGAAGATCTGCAGAGGGAGCGCGTTGGTGGCGCCCGACAGCACGTTGGCGTTGATCACCCGTGACGCCCCGATGGTGAACAGCAGCGGCGCCGTCTCCCCCGCCGCCCGGGCCACCGCGAGGAGGCAGCCGCTCACGATGCCGGGCAGGGCCGCCGGCAACACGACGGTGAGGATGGTGCGGCTCTTGCGGGTGCCCAGGGCGTAGGCGCCCTCCCGCAACTGGTCGGGCACCAGGCGCAGCATCTCCTCGGTGGAGCGGATCACCACGGGCAGCATGAGGCAGGCGAGGGCGAGCGCCCCGCCGATGCCCGCCAGCCCGAAATTGATCGTCCACACCACGAAGACGAACAGGCCCATCACCACCGACGGCACGCCGGTCATCACGGTGGCCATGAACCGCACGACGCGGGCGAAGCGGTTGGTGGCGCCGTACTCGTGGAGGTAGACCGCGCCCAGGATGCCGAGGGGGACGGCGAGCACGGTGGCGGCCAGCGTGATGAGCAGTGTGCCCACCACCGCCGGCCCCATGCCGCCTCCCCGCTGGCGCGCCGAGGCGGCCAGGTCGCCGGTGAGAAAGCTCCAGCTCACGACGCCGATGCCCTTGCTGACGACGGTGAACAGCACCAGGCCCACGGGCACCAGGACGAGCACGAAGCTGGTCCACATGAGCCCGGTGGCGAGGCCGTTCTTGGTGGATCGCCAGCCCCGCTTGGCTCCCAGGTCGATCGCGGGCACCGGCGCGACCGCGGTGACGGACGTGGCCGTGCTCACCGTCATGCCCCCCGGGACTTGCGCATCGACCGGGCCACGACGGCGTTGGCGGCCAGGTTGATCAGGATCGTGAGCACGAACAGGGTGACCGCCAGCCCGAGGAGGGCGGCGCGGAAGTTGCCGGTGGCCTCGCCCCACTGGCTGGCAATGGTGGCCGGCATCGAGTTGCCCGACGCCAGCACGTTGGCCGTCACCACGCCCACGCTGCCGCCGATCACCAGGGTGACGGCGATGGTCTCACCCATCGCCCGGCCGAGGCCCAGCATGACAGCGCCGACCAGACCGCCCTTGGAGTGCGGCAGCACCGCACCGCGGATCATCTCCCAGCGGGTCGCTCCGAGGGCGAGCGCACCCTCCTTCTCGCCCGCGGGTGTGGTGTCGATGACCTCGCGCGCCAGCGACGTGACGATGGGCGTGATCATGATGGCGAGGATGATCCCGGCCGTGAAGAAGGCAGTCCCCCGCTGCGACGGCGGGCCGAAGATGTCGCCGAGCACGGGCACCGACCCGAACCAGCCGTGCAGGTCGTTGTAGAAGCCCACCAGCTTGGGCGCCAGCACCTTGAGTCCCCACAGGCCGAACACCACCGAGGGCACCACGGCCAGGAGGTCCATGAGGTAGATCACCGGCCGCCGCAGCCACGTCGGCGCGACCTGGGTGACGAACAGGGCGATGCCGAGGCTCACCGGTACGGCCAGGACGATGGCGATGGTCGCGCTGATCAGCGTGCCGACGATGAAGCCGAGCGCCCCGAAGACGTCGTCGTTCGGGGCCCACCGGCTCTCGGTGAACCAGTCGAGCCCCATGAGCCGGAAGGCCGGCCACGCCCGGTTGGCGGTGGTGAAGGCGATGAGGGCGAGGATGAGCAGGACGAGGCCGCCGGCCAGCAGGGCGACCGTGCGGAAGCTGCGGTCGGCCGCGCCGCCCTTGCTGTGCAGGTTCAGCGGGGCGATGGCCACCCGCGGTGCCTTCCGGTCATGCCGCGCCGATCAGGTCGAGCTGGGCCAGAGCCTGGGTCCGCAGCGCCTCGGGCAGCGGTGCGTAGTCGACGCTCTCGGCCTCGTCCTGGCCATCGGTGAGGACGTAGCCGAGGAACGCCTTGAGCGCCTGGGCCTTGGCCGGGTCGGACTGGGCCTTGTACACGAGGATCCACGTCTGGGCGGCGATCGGGTAGGCGTCGGCGCCGTCGGCCCAGCCGGCGAAGAACGTCAGGTCGGGCTTGATGGTCGCACCTTCCACCGCCTTGGACGTGGCTTCCAGCGTGGGCTCCACGAAGTTGCCCGCCTTGTTCTTCACCGCCGCGAAGGACAGGTCGGTGGCCTTGGCGTCGGAGAGGTCGACGTACCCGATGGCACCCTCGGTGGAGGCGACGATCTCGGCCACACCCGAGTTGCCTTCGCCGCCCTGGGTGTTGCCCGGCCATTCCACCGTGGAGCCGCTGCCCAGCGTCCAGACGCCTCCGGCCGAGGCCCCGGCGGCGGCGTCGAGGAACTTGGTGAAGTTCTCGGTGGTGCCCGAGCCGTCGGAGCGGTGGGCCACCGTGATCGGGGTGTCGGGCAGGTCGGCGTCCGGGTTGTCGGCGGCGATGGCGGGATCGTTCCACGTCGTGATCTGCGCTTGGAAGATCTTGGCGATCGTGGCCGGCGACAATTGGAGCTTGTCCACCTCGGGCAGGTTGTAGCTCACTGTCACAGGGGCGACAACGGTGGGGAAGTACAGGAAGTCGCCCTTGAACTTGGGCACGTCGGCGTCCTTCACCGGAGCGTCGGAGCCGGCGAAGTCAACGATGCCTTCCTGCAGATCGGTGCGGCCCTTGCCCGAGCCGCCACCGGCATAGTTGATGGTGACGTCGCCGTACTGGTCGCTGAAGTTGGCGATGGCCACCTCGTAGAACCCGGCCGGGAACGTGGCGCCTGAGCCGTTGAGGGTCGCCTTGGGCAGGGAGTCGGGCGGGCTGTAGGTGGCGTTGCCGCCGGCGGCGCTGGTGGCGGAGCCGCCGGCGCTGGTCGTGGCCGCGCCGGTGGCAGTCGTGGTGTCGTCGTCGTCGCCACAGGCGGCGGCCACCAGGGCCAGCGCGAGCACGGCCGCCAGGAGGGCGGCGATGGTGTTCCGGGAGGTACGCACGAGTCGCACGCTAGGGAGGCGAGGTGACGCGTTCTCCGCCCGGAGGTGGCGCGCAGGTGAACGCCGGGCGAACGCTAGCTCTGTGACGGGTTCGGGTCGCCCTGCGACCCCAACCCGTCGCAGACGCCGTGGGCGAACGCATCGAGCACGGCCCGGTCGTGGGCGTAGCTGAGCCGCTCGCGCGCCGCCGGCAGCGCCAGCCAGGCGATCTCGTCGACCTCGTGGTTGGGCGCGAAGGCGCCGTCGCCCACCCGCATCTCCCAGTAGCGCACCTGCTTGGGACGGCCGTCCACCGTGTAATGGGTGGAGGGCAGCTCACGCCCGAGGGCGGCCCGGTAGCCCGTCTCCTCCTCCACTTCACGCCGCGCGGTCGCCTCGTCGTCGTCGTCGCCGGGGGCGACCTTGCCCTTGGGCAGGCTCCAGTCGTCGTGGCGGGGCCGGTGGACGAGCAGCACCTCGACACCGCCGTCGGCCGGCCGCCACACCACGCCCCCCGCCGCTCTCACGAGCTCAGCCACGCCCGCACCTTCTTGGCGTTGGCCGCGTCCCAGGCGGCGCGCCACGTCGCCCGCTGGGCGGCCGCCTCGGCCCGTTCGGCCGCCACCAGCGATCCCACCGCCAGCGCCTGTTGGGGGCTGGCGTCCTCACCGTTGGCGACGGCGCCCCGCAACCAGGCCTCGGCCACGACGGCGTCGTGCTGGTCGCCCAGCACCTCCTGCACCTTGGCGATGGCCTTGGCGTGCACGGCCGCCTTGGGCAGCACCACGCTGGCCGCCTCGGCGGCGTAGCGGGCCCGCTTGGCCCGGATGCGGACCTGGTGGAGGTCGTCGTCGGAGGGCTGGCCGTCGAGCTCGGCCACGGCCTGGCGCAGCTTGCGCCAGGGCCTGGTCACCAGCTCGGGCAGCACGGCCACGGCCGGCCGCGCCGCCCCTTCGAGCAGGCGTGGTGCCCGTCCGGCGTCGACCAGGCGGTCGAGCAGCGTGAGGTAGCGCGGGCTGTCGAGGTCGCGGCGCAGCTCGGCCAGGGCCTCGTCGCGCTCGGCCCGCAGGCGGCGGAGCACGCCCCGGGCACTGTCGGCGTCGGGCCCGGGCAACTCGTCCGCGGCCGCCAGCAGCCGGGCGAGCAGCACGTCGGCGTCGCGCACGCGCCCAAGCTCCTGGGCCAACCAGCGCACGTCGCCGACCAGGGTGTCGGCCCATTCCTGGTCGATGACGGGCGCGAAGGTGCGCAGGTCGCTGCGCAGGCGCCGCATCGCAACCCGGGATTGGTGCACACCGATGGGCGCGGCGTCGAGCCGGGCGATCGGGTCGTGAAGGGCCAGACGCTGGACGGCCCCGGCGATGGCCGCCCGCACCACGTCGCCGATGGTGGCGCGCTTGTCCAGCTCGGGCACCACCGGCTCGGGAGGGACGAGGGCCTGGGGTCCGAGGGCGCGCATCAGCTTGGGCGTGGGGTCAGCCTCGCCCGCGCCGGCCGCCCGCAGGCGCTCGACGACCAGGGGCAACAGGGTGGCGGGCGCGTCGGTCTTGACCTCGGCCTCGACCTCGCGGAAGCGGGCCGCCACCCGTTCGCCGGCCAGCACCGACACCTCGTCGTCGGCGACCTCGCCCAACCGGCGCCCCCCGCCGTCGAGCAGGGGTATCAGCCGCCGGCGGGTCGCCAGCGTCGCCACCGGCGCCAGCTCGGCCGTGCGCAGGCGGCCCCGCACGAGCGACACCAGCTCGGCGGGCACCCGTCCGGGCGGGCCGGCCACGTCGATCTCGTACCGGTCGAGAGCCTCGCCGTCACCACCGGCAGGGTTGGGCACCTTCCCGGTCCACCGCCCCTCGCCCGGGGCGTCCTCCCCGGTGCGATACCGCACGGTGACGCCCGCCCGCACGAGCCGCAGGTCGGGGGCGTCGTAGTAGGTGGCGACCAGCTCCTGTTCCCGGGGCGCACCGGGACGGACCCAGGAAGCCAGCCCGCCGAGATCCGGCAGGGTGAACCCGGGCCAGGCGCCGAGCTTGGCTTCGCGCTCGACCGGCGCGGCCATCAGCTCACCCTCAGCCGCCGGTGTCGACCCGGCGGACGCGCGCCTGGGCGAGCTCGAACAGGCGGCTCTGGGCGTCGACGCCGTCATCCATGCCGCTGGCCCGCCAGGTGGCGTCGGGCTGCAGCATCCAGCACCGCGTGTCGGGGGCGAGGGCGGTGTCGAGCACCTCCCGCAGCCGCTGCTGCTGCTCGATCCCCTCCACCGGCGTCACTGCCTCCACCCGACGGTCGAGGTTGCGCCCCATCAGGTCGGCCGACCCGATGTAGTACGCCGAGCGCCCGAGGCCCCGCCCGTTGGCGAAGGTGAAGATCCGGCTGTGCTCGAGGTAGCGCCCGACGATCGAGCGCACCCTGATCCGCTCGGACAGGCCCGGCACGCCCGCCCGCAGGATGCAGATGCCCCGGATCACCAGGTCGATGGAGACGCCGGCCTGCGAGGCGGCGTACAGCGCGTCGGCCATGCCCGGGTCGGCCAGGGAGTTCATCTTCATGACGATGCGCCCGGCGGTGCCGAAGCGGGCCTCGTTGGCGATGAGGTCGGTGAGCCGGGGCCGCAGCCAGCGGGGCGCCACCAGCAGCTTGTGGTACCGCGGCTCGCGGCTGTAGCCGGTGAGGTGGTTGAACAACTGGATGAGATCGGCGCCCAGCTCGGGATCGCACGACAACAGGCCGATGTCTTCGTAGATGCGGGCGGTGGAGGAGTTGTAGTTGCCCGTGCCCACGTGGACGTACCGGCGCAGGCCGTCGGTTTCCTCCCGCACGATCAGCACGCACTTGGCGTGGGTCTTCAGCCCCACCATGCCGTAGACGACGTGGACGCCGGCGCGCTCGAGCTGCTTGGCCCAGCCGATGTTGGTCTGCTCGTCGAAGCGCGCTTTCAGCTCGACCAGCACGGCGACCTGCACGCCCCGTTCGGCGGCGCGGATGAGGTCGGCGACGATCGGTGAATCGCCACCGGCGCGGTACAGCGTCATCTTGATGCTGAGCACGCGGGGGTCGCTGGCCGCCTGGTCGATCAGCTCCTCGACGCTGGTGGCGAAGCTGTCGTAGGGGTGCTGGACGAGGATGTCGCCCTCACGGATCACCGAGAAGATGCTCTTCTCGCTGGCGACGGCCTCGGCCAGGCGGGGGTGGGTGACGGGCTGCCAGAGGTCGTCTTTCAGGTCGGGCCGGTCGAGGCCCCACACCTTCCACAGCCCCGAGAGGTCGAGGGGGCCGTCGTGCAGGCTGACGTCGTCGTCGGTGAGGTCGAGCTCGCGCAACAGCAGCGCCTTGATCTCGTCAGACAGGTGGCGCTCGACCTCGAGGCGCACCGCCCGGCCGAAGCGCCGCCGGCGCAGCTCCATCTCGACCGCCGCCAACAGGTCGTCGGCCTCTTCCTCTTCCAGGGTGAGGTCGGCGTTGCGGGTGACCCGGAAGGCGGCGTGCTCGACGATCTCCATGCCCGGGAACAGCGTGGCCAACTGGCTGGCGATCACCTGCTCGAGGGGGACGAAGCGCTGGGCGTCGGGCAGAGGCAGGAAACGCGCGAGTGACGAAGGCACCTTGACGCGGGCGAAGCGGTCCTCGCCGGCGTGGGGGTCGCGGACGATGACGGCCAGGTTGAGCGACAGGTTGGAGATGTAGGGGAAGGGGTGGCCGGGGTCGACGGCCAGGGGTGTGAGCACCGGGAAGATACGGTGCTCGAACACGTCGACGACGTGCTTGCGGTCGTCCTCGTCGAGCTCGTCCCAGGCGACGAAGGAGATGCCCGCCTCCTGCAGGGCGGGGCGCAGCTGGCGCAACAGGATGCGCTCCTGGGTGGCGACCAGCTCTTCCACGCGGTCGCTGATCTCGATCAGCTGCTGAGCGGGCGTGCGGCCGTCGGCCGTGGGGCGGGTGAGCCCGGCGGCCACCTGGTCCTTCAACGCCGCCACCCGCACCTGGAAGAACTCGTCCAGGTTGTTGGAGAAGATGGCGCAGAACTTCACCCGCTCGAGCAGCGGCACCACGGGATCGGCGGCGAGGGCGAGGACCCGGGCGTTGAAGTCGAGCCAGGACAGCTCCCGGTTGAGGTAGCGCTCGTCGAGGCGAGGGGCCGACGGCGCGCCGGTAACGGTCACCGGGGAGCCGGCCGTCGCCGTCATGACGACCGAGCCTACTGAGGGGCGCTCAGCCGGTCACCCGTCACTCGTCGTCCTCACTCGTCGTCGACGCCCTCGGGCAGGCCGAGGTCCCACTCGAGCAGGATGCCCTCCCGCTCGGCATCGCGCTTCACCCGCTCGCGGTTGCGCCGGAACTGCGGGTCCTCCCGGGGGAGCAGCACGAGACGGGCCAGGACGCGGGCGCGGAACTCCTCGATGAGCTTGCGGTCGCCGAAGTCGCTGTACACCTCCCAGTGGGGCGCGACCGGCGAGAGGTAGACGACGCGAGCGTGGGCCCGCGGGGGCTCGTTCTCGCTGCGCAGACCGTCGCTGTAGGAGCCGTAGCTCGAGCCCGGGAGGTTCGACATAGGGCTGACCACCTTACTGCCCGAGGCGTCGCTGGCGCCGCTGGACGTGACACCCGTCGCAAACGGCCCGCTCCTCTGGCCCCGATTGTCGCGTGTCTGTAACGTATGCACGTCCATCGGGAACCGACGCCCGGCATCGTGCATCTGTTCACGGAAGTAACGCCGATGGAGGCGGGCGACCCCCCACCCGCCAGCCCTCTGGGCAGAGAAGGGAGAGGTACCCCAGCGATGTACGACGACGCGACCCGCACCGCGTGGATGGCGAGCGGGAACTGCCGGAACCACCCCCCCACGCTCTTCTTCCCCAGCGACGGTGTCGGCGTCGACCGGGCGCGCAAGATCTGCGCCTCCTGCCCGGTCGCCGAGCCCTGCCTCGAGTACGCGCTCGAGCACCGTATCGACCACGGTGTGTGGGGCGGCACGTCCGAGCGTGAACGGCGCCGCATCCTGAAGCGTCGTCGCCTCAGCACCTTCTCGTCCTCGGCCTACCTCACCCGCTGAGCTCCGGCCCGGGGCGGCCAGGCGCCGCCCGTTTCCGGGTCCCCGGCGCGTCTCGGCGCGAATCCCGCCATATGTGCGCGAATCCCGCCATATGTGGCATATGTGGCGGCAATCGCGCCGTGACGTCGTGGGAGGCGGTCAGCCGGCGAGGCCGAAGCAGTCGGTGAGGCCGTCGGCCGCGGCGCGGAAGCGATCGCCCAGCGACGGCGACGGCGCCCGGGTGGCGGGCAGGTCGGGCGGCACCCGATCGACGTCGCCCATCGAGGGCGTCACCACGGTGTAGACGGCGGCGCCCCGCTGGAACACGAGCACGTCGTTGCCGCGCCACCGCAGCCAGTAACCCGGCAGCCCGCCGATGTTCACCCGTTCGGCGCCGCGGCCGAGGGCACGGGGGTTGAGCATCCCCGCCTGCACGAACACCGACACGACCTCGTCGCCGCGGCTGTACACGGCCTGCACGGCGCCGGGAGCCACACGCCGTTCGACGAGGACGAAGTCGCCCAGGCGCGAGGGCAACGGTGCGGCGCCGGTGGGGGCGATGGTCGTGGGCGTAGTGGTGGTGCCCGTGGCCTCGGTGCTGTTCGTGCCGGTGGAGGCGCCGCCGCCGGTCATCACGTTGGCCGCGGCGGCGGCGTGCGCGGTCACGTACCCGTCGGTGTCGGGGGCGACTCCGTCGGCGTTGCGGTTGATTCCGAACCCGAGGATGACGATCCACACCGCCGCCGTGGCCGCCAGCTGGGCCAGGCCGAACGGCACCCGGCGGCGCCGACGCACCCGTGCGTGGGCCGAGGCCTGCGGGCCCCGGGCGAGGACGCCGTCGAGGAAGCCCGGCGGCGGGTCGACCGGGCCCAGGGCGCGTACGGCGTCGCGCACCGCCCGCTCGCCCGCCATCGCCGCCCGGCAGGCCGGGCACCCGGCCAGGTGGGCGTCGGCCGCGGCGCGCTCGCTGGCGTCGAGCTCCCCGTCGAGATACGCCGACGCCCGCTCGCCGAGGTGCTCCTCGAGGGGCCCCCGGCGGTCGCCGAGCATGCTCACGTCAGCTTCTCCCGCAGGATGGCCCGGCCGCGATGGATGCGACTGCGCACGGTTCCGATGGGGATGCCGAGCGCTTCGGCGATCTCGGCGTACCCGTAGCCGACGACGTCGGACAGCACGACGGCGGCGCGGTAGTCGGGAGGGAGGGCGGCGAGGGCGGCCTGCACCTCGTCGGGCAGCCGTTGGCGGGCGATCTCGCTCTCGGGATCGGTGGCGACGCCTCGCGCCGGTTCAGGCAGGTCGGGCACGACATGGAGGGGCCGCCGCTTCCGGCGCCGCATCTCGTCCAGAAAGGCGTTCGTCGTGATCCTGCTCAACCAGCCCTCCAGGGACCCCGCCTGGTAGGTGGTGAGGCCCCGGCGCACCCGGAGCAGCACCTCCTGGACGAGATCCTGCGCGTCGTCGTGGTCGCCGGTCAGCCGGTAGGCCAGCGTGTAGAGGAAGCGCCCGTGGGTACGGGCGACCTCTTCCCAGGTGGGAACGTGGCCGTCAGCGGTTGGCGGCGTCGACACGACAAACGCCGCCGGGCACCCTTCGGTTCCCGGCGGTCAGCGCACGTGGGCGCGGCGGTCAGGTGGTGGAGGGGTGGTCGGTATCGGCGTCGTCCTTGGCGCCGTCGTCGATCCCCTTCTTGAACTCCCGCTGGGCCTGTCCGAGCGAGCGGGCCAGCTT
The DNA here is from genome assembly GCA_044871175.1 of Acidimicrobiales bacterium. Taxonomy (GTDB): domain Bacteria; phylum Actinomycetota; class Acidimicrobiia; order Acidimicrobiales; family Ilumatobacteraceae; genus JBIOZN01. The sequence continues at coordinate 29,614 of JBIOZN010000347.1, forward strand.
GGGCAGCTTCGCCCCGCCGAAGAGCACGAGCACAATGGCGAGGATGATGAGCCACTCGGTGGGGCCGAGATTCATGGCGCCACGGTACCATCGGGGGTTCGCGTTCCGCCTGGGCCAAACGGATTCACAGCATGCTCACATGTGCGATGAACGTGAGCGAAGGCCGCGATCCGGGGGTGCTGGCCGAGCTCGTCGCCGCCGCGGGAGCCGCCGGCCTCGACGTCCATGTCGATCCCCACCATCACCGGGCGGTGATCACGGTGGCGGGCGAGGCTGCGCCCCGGGCGGTGGCGGAGGCCGCCGTGGCCCGGCTCGACCTGGGCGCCCACGCCGGTGTCCACCCCCGCCTGGGGGTGGTGGACGTCGTGCCGTTCACCCCGGTGGACGGTTCGGCGCTGGGCGAGGCGGTGGCGGCGCGCGACGGCTTCGGGGCGTGGTTGGCGGCCGAGTTGGGCGTGCCCGGCTTCGCCTACGGGCCGGAGCGGACCCTGCCCGACGTGCGCCGCCACGCCTTCGCCGAGCTGGCCCCGACGTGGGGGCCGCCCTCGCCGCACGCGACCGCCGGCGCCTGTTGCGTCGGTGCCCGCCCGCCGCTGGTGGCCTACAACGTGTGGCTGGCCGACCCGGACCTGGAGGCGGCCCGGCGGGTGGCGGCCGCCGTGCGGGGCCCGCATGTGCGGGCCCTCGGCCTCGCCGTCGGCGCCGGCGTGCAGGTGTCGATGAACCTGGTCGCGCCGGAGGTCGTCGGCCCGGCGGCCGCCTACGACCTGGTGGCGGCGCACGTACGGGTGGGGCGAGCCGAACTGGTGGGCCTGATGCCGGCCGCGGTGCTGGCGGCGGTGGCGCCGGCCCGCTGGGCCGAGCTCGACCTGGCGCCCGACCGCACCGTGGAAGGCCGCCTGGCCGCCGCCGGCCTGGCCTGATCACGAACCGCGCCGCCCCCGCCGGCCTTTGTGGAGAGTTGGGGTCGTCCTGCGACCCGAAGGCGTCACAGATGCTCGCCGGCGGCCCCGTGACCGTGTCCGCCGCGAGCTAGCTGGCGGTGGCGGCGCGCCGGGCGGCCTGCGCCCGCTGGCGGCGGATCCGCCGGCGCTCCCGCTCGGACAGCCCGCCCCAGATGCCGAACTTCTCGCCGTTGGCCAGCGCGTACTCGAGGCACTCGTGGCGTACCACGCACCCCCGGCACACCTCCTTGGCCTCGCGCGTGGAGGCCCCGCGCTCGGGGAAGAAGAGATCGGGGTCGACACCGAGGCAGTTGGCCTCGTCCTGCCACGACCGCTCCTCAGGCTCCGTCTCGCTGCTGCGCATTCCCTGGCCTCCCCTGCTGAGCCCGGGTGAGAGGGGTGCAGGCTGCACCCGTGTAACTACACGGATGTGATCTTCGCCTACCACAGCCCCCGGGCGCAAGGGGGGATGTCCGCATTCCGGTTTCCGTACAGTGCGCTCATGCTCCTCGAGGTCGTCACGGCCGACCTCACCACCTTGGCCGTGGACGCCGTGGTCAACGCCGCCAACGCCCAGCTGATCCCCGGGGGCGGCGTCGACGGCGCCCTCAACCGGGCGGCCGGGCCGGAACTGGCGGCGGCCATGCGTGCATTGGGCGGCTGCGCGCCCGGTGACGCCAAGGCCACGCCGGGCTTCGCCCTGCCCGCCCGGTGGGTGATCCACACCGTCGGACCCGTGTGGGACGGCGGCGGGCGCGGCGAGGCCGACGTCCTCGCCTCGTGCTACCGCCGCAGCCTGGAGGTGGCCGCCGAACTCGGCGCCGCCACAGTCGCCTTCCCCGCCATCTCCACCGGCGTCTACGGCTACCCGCTCGATGCCGCCGCCGACGTCGCCGTCCGGGCCGTGCGCGCCTACGACGGGCCCGTCGAACGGGTGCTGCTCGTGGCCTTCAACGCCGCCGGCCGCGCCGCCCTCGACACCGCCGCCGGGCGCTCCTGATCGTTCTGGCAGAAGCGGTCGCCCGCTCACCAGCGCCGGTGAGCGAGATCCCCTGCCAGAAGCGGCTCACCCGGCCTGACGGCTGCGGCCGCCGCGCTGCTGGCGCTTGTGCTCGATGAAGTCGACCAGCACGTAGTCGCCGAGTGTCTCCGGGGTGGTGAAGAACGCCCG
>JBIOZN010000348.1:0-3240 GCA_044871175.1 Acidimicrobiales bacterium
GACCCGCTCGTCCACGGTGACCGGGCCGAGGCCGCGCAGCGCGTCCAGCACCCGTTCCACCAGCAGGGGCGGGGCCGAGGCGCCGGCGGTGAGGCCCACGGTGGCCACGCCGTCGAGCCAGGCGAGCTCGAGGTCGCGCTCGTCCTCGATGAGCTGCGCCCGGCAGCCGGCGCGCCGGGCCACCTCCACCAGCCGGTTGGAGTTGGACGAGTTGGCCGACCCGACCACGAGCACGACGTCGCAGTCGCCGGCGATGGCGCGCACGGCCTCCTGGCGGTGCTGGGTGGCGTAGCAGATGTCGTCCGACACCGGCCCCACCGCGTCGGGGAACCGCTGGCGCAGCGCCGCGATCACGGCCTCGGTCTCGTCGACCGCCAACGTGGTCTGGGTGAGGTAGGCCACCGCCTCTCCGTCGGTGATGTCGAGGGCGGCCACGTCGTCGAGCCCGCTCACCACGTGGGCGCCGGGGGCTTCACCCAGCGTGCCGACGACCTCTTCGTGGTCGGCGTGGCCGATGAGCACCAGGCGGGCGCCGCGGGCGTGGTGCCGCTGGGCTTCGTGGTGCACCTTGGCCACCAGCGGGCAGGTGGCGTCGATGACGGTGAGGTCGCGCCCGGCCGCCGCGGCCCGCACGTCGGGGGCCACGCCGTGGGCGGCGAACACGACGGTGGCACCGTCGGGCACCTCGTCGAGCTCGTGCACGAACACGGCGCCGGCCGCCTCGAGCTGGCCCACCACGTGGGTGTTGTGGACGATCTGGCGGCGGACGTACACCGGGCGGCCGTAGCGGGCCAGGGCCCGCTCGACGATGTCGATGGCCCGCTCGACACCGGCGCAGAACGACCGGGGCGAGGCGAGGACGGCGCGGCGCGGGCCGAGGGCCGCCGCCCACCGTTCCAACGGAGGGCCGAGCGCCCGAAGGACGGCGGTGGCCCGGCGCAGACCCGACACCGTCGCGGCCGACCACAGGTCGCGACTCGGCGTGTCGAGCACGACCCGGACGACCGCCAGCGTTCGCGGATCGGCGCCGGCCCGCACGAGCGGCTCGAGCAGCCAAGCCGACTCCATGTCGACGGCCCGGGCGCCAGTACCCGCCAGCACCGCCCGCCCGGAGCCCGTGACGGCCCGGGGTGACGACACGACCGGGCCGACCACCACCTCGAGGCCCGCCCGGGCCAGCTCGGCCGCCACCGGCGAGGCCGACGCCAGCCGGACGGGCGCGCCCGAGCCGTCGGCCGTACGCACCTCGTCGGCCACCACGACCGTGCCCGGGGCGAGATCGGGAGCCAGCGCGCCGGCCAAGCCGGCCACCGCCAGCGGACCGCGGCCGACCAGCGCCGGCCCGCTCCGCAGCGAACGGGCCCGACCCATGCCCGTGACCCGCACGCGCGCCCCGCTCGCACCCCGGCCGAGGGCGAACGCCTCGACGCGCAGGGGCGCGGCGATGGTGAGGGTCACGCTGCCCCCCGGACGTAGCGGCCCAGCGCCATCACCGGGAACACCTGCCGGTACAGGCCGTAGTTGATGGAGAAGTCACCGGGGAAGCCGGTGCCGGTGTACTGCGGCTCGTCCCAGGTGCCGTCGGGGCGCTGGCGCGAGGCGAGGAAGGCGACGCCCCGGTCGGTCGGCCCGCCCCGCTCGCTCATCGCCAGCAGGGCGAGCAGGGCCCACGCCGTCTGCGAGGGGGTCGACTCGCCCCGGCCCACCCAGGCGGGCTCCCGGTACGACCGCAGGTCCTCGCCCCAGCCGCCGTCGCCGTTCTGGTGGGCCACGAGCCACTGCACCGCCCGCCGCAGCCGGGGGTCGGCACGGGACGCGCCGGCCGACACCAGCGCGGGCACGGCCGCACCGGTGCCGTAGACGTGGTTGGCGCCCCACCGGCCGAACCACGAGCCGTCGTCCTCCTGGTGGTCCCACAGCCACCGCACGCCCCAGTCGAGGGCGGGACCGCGCCGCCCGAGCACGGCCAGCATCTCCACCACGTGGGCGGAGACGTCGGCGCTGGGAGGGTCGATGACCTCGCCGAAGTCGCAGAACGGCAAGCGCCGGCAGACATCACGGGTGTTGTCGACGTCGAAGGCGGCCCACCCGCCGTCCCGGCACTGCATCCCGATGGTCCAGTCCAGGCCCCGCTGCACGGCGGCCCGGCCGTCGGCGCCGAGGGCGAGCCGGTCGAGGGCGAGGACGACCTCGGCGCTGTCGTCGACGTCGGGGTAGTTGACGTTGGCGAACTCGAACGACCAGCCGCCGGGCGCCAGCGCCGGCCGGCGCACGGCCCAGTCGCCGCGGACGCGCACCTCCTTGTCGAGCAGCCAGCGGCCAGCGGCGGCCAGCGCGGGGTCGTCGGCGGCCACGCCGGCGTCGGCCAGCGCGACCACGGCGAGGGCCGTGTCCCATACGGGCGACTGGCACGCCTCCAGCCGGCGGGTGCCGCCCTCGCGCACGGTGAAGCGCTCGAGCCCGGCGAAGCCCGCCTGCAGGACGGGGTGGTCGAGCGGGTAGCCGAGCAGGTGCAGGGCCAGCATCGAATACACCCACGGCGGCTGGATGCCGCCCCACGAGCCGTCGGCCTCTTGGCGCTGGACGATCCAGCGCTCGGCGCGGGCCAGCGCGAGGCGCCGGAGCCGGCCCAGCCGCCGCCGCTCGTAGCGGCGCAGCAGGCCGTCCAGGACGGTGAGGCGCCCCTCGGCCGTGCGCACGCCCGGGCGGACGGCAGGCACGGCCGTACCCGTGCGCAGCTCGTCCAGGTCGAACGGGAACGGGCGCACGGGCCGGTGGGCCCACACCACGGTGATCCCGACGATCGTCTGGCGGGCCCAGCAGGCGAAGTCGTAGATGTTGAGGGGGCACCACGACGGCAGCACCATGATCTCGGGCGGCATGGCCGGCAGCTGGTCCCACGGCCACTGCCCGCACAGCGCCAGCCAGACCCGGGTGAACACGCGCGTCTGCTCGATCCCGCCGTGCTCGAGGACGAAGGCGCGGGCCTTGCCCAGGTGGGCGGCGTCGGCGGGGTCCCCGGCCAGGCGCAGGGCGGCGTAGGCCTCGACGGTGGTGGACAGGTCGCCGGGACCGCCGTGGAAGTTCGCCCACGTGCCGTCGTCGCGCTGTTGACCGCGGATCCATGCCGCCGTGGCCTCGACGTCGGCGGGCGCGAGCACGCCGAGGACGTGGCGGAGCATGAGGTCCTCGGCGTCCATGGTGACGTTGGTGTCGAGGATCCCCTTCCACCAGCCGTCG
>JBIOZN010000349.1:0-23951 GCA_044871175.1 Acidimicrobiales bacterium
GTGCCGCCCGGCCACTACGCCGCCGAGGTGGCGAGCGCGCTGGCCGACGCCGGCGCCGGGCACCATGTCGTGCAGGAGGTTGAGGTGCCCGACGTGGTGGCCCTGCTCGACCGGTTGGGCCTGACGGTGACCACCATGGGGCGGAAGGTGGCCGACGACGTGGGGTTCGGCGCGGTCACCGCCGCCGCCGGCGTGGCCGCCGCCGAGATCCTGGGCACGAGTGCCGTCGGACCGGCCGAGGGTGGGCGGTACCCTGGCCCGTCGTGACCCCGCCCGACGACGACGAGCCCGTGGCCGTCGTCCAGGGAGCGGGGGAGGGAGACGACGCATCGGTCGGAGGGCCGGCGGGGGCGACGGGGCGGCGCTCCCGGAAGTCCTCGCCGCTCCGCACCATCGTCGAGTGGGCCCTGGTGCTGGGCGGCGCCCTGCTGGTGGCCCTGTTGATCCGCACCTTCGCGCTGTCGGCCTTCTACATCCCCTCGGGGTCGATGGAGCCCACGCTGGCCGTGAGCGACCGGGTGCTGGTGAACAAGCTGAGCTACCACCTGCACGACGTCAATCGGGGCGACGTGGTGGTGTTCGAGCGGCCGCCGGGCGAGGTGGACAGCGAGATCAAAGACCTCATCAAGCGCGTCATCGCCCTGCCCGGTGAGTCCGTGCAGGGCCTCGACGGCACCGTGTACGTCTGCGAGCAGGCCTGCGCCCAGCCCGCCCAGCAGGGGCGCCCGCTCACCGAGAGCTACGTCAACCCCGCCTGCACCAGCCGGGGCTATGGCAACACCACCGACTTCGCACCCGTCACCCTCACCGACGACGAGGTGTGGGTGATGGGCGACAACCGCTGCGACTCCTCCGACAGCCGCGTGTTCGGCCCCATCGACGAGGACACGATCGTGGGGCGCGCCTTCGTCGTGGTGCTGCCGTTCGGCCACTGGCGCTGGCTGTAGCGACGGCCCGCGCGGAGCCGGCCGCCGGCGCTCGCTCAGGCCGAGCTCGCCACCCGGTTCCGCCCGGCGCGCTTGGCCTGGTACAGGGCGATGTCGGCGCACTCGAGCGCCTGCATCAACGTGTCGCCGGGCTGCAGTTCGTGGACGCCGATCGACACCGTCACCGGGTCTCCGAAGGCACTCAGGTCGCGGGCGACGGCGCGGCGCAGGCGGTCGAGGCGCTGCACGGCGTCGGCCCGGTCGACCCCCGGCAGCAGGACGGCGAACTCCTCTCCGCCCGTGCGCGCCACCAGTTCGGTGGAGGCCAGGTGGGCCGTGACCATTCCGGCGAAGCGGGTGAGGACGTCGTCGCCGGCGCCGTGGCCGTGGCGGTCGTTCACCAGCTTGAAGCGGTCGAGGTCGAGCAGGGCGAGCGACGTGGGGTGCACGGCGCCGCGGCTCAGCTCGCTCTCCAGGCGGGCCAGCAGCGCCCGGCGGTTGCCGATGCCGGTGAGGGGATCGGTGAGCACGAGCTCGCCGAGGACCCGGCTGCGGGCGTCGTGTTCGATCTGGAGGGTGATGGCGCGCAGGAGGCTGCGGCTGGCCTGGGCGTGGAGGGTGATGGTGGCCACGGCGTAGACGGCCAGCCCGGCGGCGATGGTGACGTCCTGGGCCCGTCCGGTGCGCAGGAACTCCACGCACGTCACCGCCACCGGCGGCGCCATGACGACGGCGGCGTGACCGACGAAGGGGGCGCTGGCCAGGGCCACGGCGGCGCACCAGGCGGTGACGAAGGCGAGCAGGAGCAGCTGGTGCTCGCGGCCGGGAGGCCACACCACGGCCACGATCACGGCCCAGCCCAGGCCGTGCAGCGTGGCCAGCGGCCATCCCGACCACGGCCGGGCGGTGGCGGGCGCCCGGGCGTCGAGCACCACGAACACGGCATGCACACCCAGCACCACGCCCGTGACCACGATGAAGGCCACGCGCCGCGCACCGCTCACATGGGGCAGCGTCGTCACCGCGAGGAACAGCACCGCCACGGTGGCGGCCAGCAGCGCTTCCCGACCGTGCTCGACGAGCAGCCGGCGATGCTCGGCGGCGGCGAGCTCGGCCTGCACCGGGTCCAGCACGTCCGGTCCTCCGCGGCTGGGTGGATGGTGACGACTCAGGAGGGTGCGGACCGTACCGGCGGGCCCGCGCCGGGGGAATGGGCCGAATGGCCTACGCGCCGCGGCCATCAGGCGTCGGCCACGGGCGTGGCCAGCCCGTCCACGACTTCGGCGCCGGGCACCGCCAACAGGCTCGCGGGTGGGCACAGCACCTTCCACTGGCGGCTGCCGCCGCCGACGACGACGCGCGGCCGGGCCAGAACGGCGGCGTCGATCCACAGCGCGAGCCCGGCCGGCAGCCCGAACGGCGTCACCCCACCCACGGTCATGCCGGTGATCGCCTCGGTGGCGGCGGCGTCGGCGAACGACGCCTTCTTCACGCCGAGGCGTCGGCGCACCGTGCGGTTCACGTCGAGCCGGGTCGTCGCCAGCACCACGCAGGCGGCGCGGGGCGGATCGGGTCGGGTGGCGGTCGGGCGGCCGGCCACCACGATGGTGTTGGCCGAGTCGTCCGGGGCGTATCCGTAGGCGGCACAGAAGGCGGCCGTGTCGGCCAGGGCGGGGTCGCAGGGCACGATCTCGTGGTCGACGTCGAGCTCGCGGAGGTGGGCGACGACGGCGTCGTGGGGGTCGGGTACCGGGCTCACAGCGGGTACAGGCCCTCGGCCCGCAGGGCGTCCACCATGCGCTCGACGTAGTCGCTGTAGACGGCGTCGATGCCCATGCGCAGCACCTCCTGCACGAGGTGCTCGTGTTGCAGATCCCAGGCCAAGGCGTAGCGGCCGAAGCGGTGGAACAGCGTGGTGAGCCCGCCCGTCCAGTCCGTGTAGTGCAGGTTGATGGCGTCCACGCCCGCCTCGCGCAGGTTGGCCGCCCGCCGCTCGGGTCCCTCCTTGATCCGGGCCAGGCGGGTGGAGTCCACCAGCTTCACGTCTGGTTCCACCGCCCGCAGGCCGGCGATGGCGTGGGCGTCGGGATGGCAGAGCCAGAGGCGGGGCACCAGCTCGGGGCCGGCCTCCCGCACCACGTCGACGACGGCCTTGGCGGCGGCGGTGTCCTTCAGGTCGAGTGAGAGCTCGTAGTCGGTGCCGCAGGCGTCCACGAGCTCGGCCAGGGTGGGGATGTGGCCGGGCAGCTGCGACCGGCGCACCGTACCGATGGGGCGCCGGCGCAGCCCGACCCGGACCAGCCCGTCGTGGTCGAGCACGGGGATCCCGTCACCCGTGACCCACACGTCGCTCTCCAGGCCGGTGGCGCCGAGGCGCAGGGCGAGGCGGAAGGCGGCCAGGGTGTTCTCGGGGGCGTGGGCCCGCGCCCCGCGGTGGGCGAACGCGATCGGCGGCTGGCGCAGCGACGGGAGCACGGCCATGGCCCGCCCATGTTGGCGCGCCGGCGGCCCCGGCCCCGTCCCGCACCGGCCCCGTGCCGCCCAGCCGAGGGGGGCCGGCGCCCGAGGGGCGCCGAGGGCGGGCCGAGCCCCAGCCGTCTGGGCGCACCAGGAACGCCCGGTGCACCGGGAGAGCAAAGCCTGCCCGTGGTGCGCCGAGAGCGCTGGAGGTCGGCAGATGCGAGGCCAATTGCGCCCGAGGCCCGTTGGGTCGTCGCCCCTAGACTTTCGCCCGTGTTCGGCGTCTCGGGGGTCGAGTTCCTCGTCATCCTGCTGGTCGCCCTGATCGTGCTCGGGCCCGAGAAGCTCCCCGACGCCATGCGCAAGACCGGCCGGGTGGTGGGCGAGCTGCGGCGGATGTCGAACGGGTTCCAGGCCGAGCTGCGCGACGCCCTCGACGAGCCCTACCGGGAGGTCAAGGGCACCTTCGACTCGGCGCGCCAGAGCCTGCGCGACACCGCCGACTCGGTCACCCAGGGCTTCGACACGACGGCACCGGCGTCACCGGCGCCACGAGCGGCCGGCGCCGAGGGCCCGGCCACCGGGCCGGAGCCGGGCGCGGTCGCCGAGCCCACGGGCGACGGGGCGTCGGCGAGCGCACCGCTCCCAGGCGAGGCGGCCTCCGCCAGCCTCCCCTCCGCCGGCGACATCGCGCCCGACGCGGTGCCGCCCGTCGAGGCGCGCCCGACCGTCGACATCGCGCCCGACGCGGTGCCGGCCGTCGAGGCCGTGCCGGCCGTCGCGGCGCGCCCGGTCGACGCCGTGCCCGCCGTCGCGGCGGCCCCGGTCGACGCCGTGCCCGCCGTCGAGGCGGCCCCGGTCGACGCCGTGCCGGGCCCGACCCCGAGTCCGGCCGCGCCCGAGGCCTGAGGACCACCGTGCGGCTCCGGCGCCGGGCCCGTCCGAGGGTGCGTGCCGTCGACGACCGGATGACCCTGGTCGAGCACCTGCGCGAACTGCGCAGCCGCGTCATCAAGTCGGTGCTGGCCATCGCCCTCGGCGCCGTGGTCGTCTTCCTCTTCTACAAGACGGTGCAGGGCTGGCTCACCGCGCCGTACCAGGACTACTGCGAGCGCCACCCGGGCCAGTGCCTGAACAACGGCGACTTCTTCATCACCTCCCCCCTCGAAGGCTTCACCGTGCGCATGAAGGTGGCCGGCTACGGCGGCCTGGTGCTCGCCCTGCCCGTCGTGTTGTGGCAGCTGTGGCGGTTCATCACCCCCGGCCTGCACCCGCACGAGAAGCGTTACGCCATCCCGTTCGTGGCCAGCTCGATCCTGCTGTTCCTGGCCGGTGCCGCCATCGCCTTCCTCACCCTGCCCAAGGCGCTCGACTTCCTCATCGGCATCTCGGGCGACGTCACCCCGGCGTTCAGCCCGGCCAAGTACATCAGCCTGGTCACCATCATGATGCTGGCCTTCGGGATCGGGTTCCTGTTCCCGGTGGTGCTCGTGTTCGCCGAGCTGGTCGGTGTGCTCACCCCCCAGCAACTCGCCGGGGTGCGCCGCTACGCCATCGTGGGCATCGTGATCATCGTGGCCGTGGCCACCCCCTCCGGCGACCCCTACAGCCTCACCGCGCTCAGCGTCCCGATGATCCTGTTCTACGAGATCTCGATCCTGATCGGCCGCCTCTTCCAGCGTCGCCGGGCGCGGGCGGCCGCCGCCGCACCCGCCTGACCCCTCGGGAAGTGACCCCATGACGGCGACGCGCGATCCCGACGCCCTCGCCGGGTACCCGTTCGCACTCGACGACTTCCAGCTCCTGGCCGTCGACGCCCTGGACGCCGGCCGGTCGGTGCTGGTGGCGGCACCCACGGGCTCGGGCAAGACCGTGGTGGCCGAGTACGCCGTCGCCCGGGCCCTGGCCGCCGGCCACCGCGCCTTCTACACCGCCCCGATCAAGGCGCTGTCCAACCAGAAGTACCACGACCTCGTCCGGCGCCACGGCCCCACGGCCGTCGGGCTCCTCACCGGCGACAACGCCATCAACGGCGACGCCCCCCTGGTCGTGATGACCACCGAGGTGCTGCGCAACATGATCTACGCCCGCTCGCCGGCGCTGGCCCGCCTGGCCTGCGTGGTGCTCGACGAGGTGCACTTCCTGCAGGACGCCTACCGCGGGCCGGTGTGGGAGGAGGTGATCATCCACCTCCCCCCGGCCGTGAAGCTCGTGTGCCTGTCGGCCACAGTGTCCAACGCCGAGGAGCTGGCCGACTGGATCACCACCGTGCGGGGGCCCACCACCGCCGTCATCGAGGAGCGCCGGCCGGTGCGCCTCGAGAACCTGTACCTGGTGGGCGACCGCACGGCCGAGCGCCTCCATCTCCTGCCCACACTGGTCGACGGGCGTCCCAACTCCGAAGCCCACCGCCTCGACGCCGAGGCCGTGCGGGGCTACCGGGGCGACCGCCGCAACGCCGGCGGCGGGCGGCGCCGGCTCTACACGCCTCGACGCCTGGAGGTCGTCGAGCGCCTCGACGACGAGGACATGCTGCCCGCCATCTACTTCATCTTCAGCCGGGCCGCCTGCGACGAGGCCGCCCGCACGCTCGTGGCCGCCGGGCTGCGCCTCACCACCGGTCCCGAGCGCGAGCGCATCCGGGCCATCGTCGACGCCCGCCTGGAGGGGCTCGCCGCCGCCGACCTCGGCGTCCTCGGCTACGGCCCGTTCCTGGCCGGCCTGGAGGCCGGCATCGCCTCCCACCACGCCGGCATGGTGCCCCCGTTCAAGGAAGCGGTGGAGGCGTGCTTCGTCGAAGGTCTGGTCAAGGTGGTGTTCGCCACCGAGACCCTGGCGGTGGGCATCAACATGCCCGCCCGCACCGTGGTCATCGAGAAGCTGTCGAAGTTCACCGGCGAGCACCACACCTTTCTCACGCCCGGCGAGTACACCCAGCTCACCGGGCGGGCGGGGCGCCGTGGTATCGACACCATCGGGTACGCCGTCGTGCTCTGGAGCCCGTTCGTCCCCTTCGACCAGGTGGCGGCGCTCGCCTCCAGCCGCAGCTTCGCCCTCACCAGCGCCTTCCGGCCCACCTACAACATGGCCGCCAACCTGGTGCGCTCGTACCCCGCCGAGCAGGCCCACCACCTGCTCAACCTGTCCTTCGCCCAGTACCAGGCCGACCGCGACGTCGTGCGCCTGGAGGCCCGCCTCGAGCGCCGCCAGGCCCAGCTGGCCGAGCTGCGCGAGCTGGCCCGCAGCCCCTACGGCGACGTCGAGGAGTACCGGGCGCTCACCACCCGCGCCGAGCGCCGGGCCGAGGCCGCGCCCCGGCCCGACAGCGCGGCCATCGACGCCGAGCTGGCCCGCCTCCGACCGGGCGACGTGGTGCACCTGGACGGAGGGCGCCACCACGGGCGGGCGGTGGTGCTCACCTCGACGATGCGCGGTGGCCGTCCCCGCATCCGCGTGCTCACGCCCTACAGGGTGGCGGTGCCGCTGAGCGCCCACGAGCTCACTTCGGCGCCCCCGGTGCTGGGCCACATCGACCTGCCCACGCCGTTCACGCCCAACCGGAAGGGCTACCAGGCCGAGGTGGCGGCCAAGCTGGAGCGCGCCCGGCTGGCGCCGCCGCCCCCGTCGCCCGCCCGGGCGTCCGACCACCGCCGACGGGGCCGGGCGGCCGGCGCCCCCGCCCATCCCGTCACTGACGACCCCCGCCTCGGTGAGCGCCTGCGCGCCGCCACCCAGGCCGAGCGCGTCGCCCGGGAGGTCGACGACCTGCGCCAGCGGGTGCGCCGCCGCACCGAGAGCCTGGCCCGCCGGTTCGACCGGGTCCTGCGGGTCCTGGCCTCGTGGGAGTACCTCGAGCTGGAAGCCTGGACGCTCACCGATGCCGGCGAGCGCCTGGCCCGGCTGTTCCACGAGTGCGACCTGCTCGTGGTCGAGACCCTCCGTCAGGGCCTGCTCGACGACCTCGACGCGCCGACGCTGGCGGCGCTGGTGTCGGTGTTCACCTACGAGCACCGCAGCCCCGAGCCTCCCCCGGCGCCCTGGTTCCCGTCGGCCCTGGCTCGGCGGCGGTGGGAGGCGATCGTGGCCCTCGCCCGTGACCTGGCGGCCGTGGAGGACGAGGCCGGCCTGCCCGTGAGCCGCACGCCCGACCCGACCTTCGCCGCCGTCGCCTACGCGTGGGCCGCGGGGGAGGGGTTCGCCGAGGTCGTGGAGGCCGAGGAGCTGTCGGGCGGCGACTTCGTGCGCAACGTGAAGCAGCTCATCGACCTGCTGCGCCAGGTGGCCCTGGTCGCCCCCGCCCCCGCCACCCGGGCGGCGGCCGCCGAGGCGTCCGAGCGCCTGTTCCGGGGCGTGGTGGCGGCCTCTTCGGTGGTGGGCGACCCCGACGAGGGCCGCACCGAGTCGCCGTGATGTTCTGGCAGAAGCAGCCGGCCGCTGACCAGGCCCGGTGAGCAAGATCTCCTGCCAGATCGACCGTCCGGCGCCGACATGACGCTGGAGCGGGGCAAGGACTGGGGCACACCCGGCCCGCTCCCGCCCGACGGCGTCGTGGCCCGCACCGACGCCGAGGTGCGGACGGTGGTGGAGACGGCCCGGCGCACGGGCGCGTCCCCGCCGCCCGTGGGCCTGCTCGGGGGCGACCTGGCCCGCACCCTGGGCGGGCGCGGCGACGAGGCCCGGCTGCGCTCGCCCGAGGCCGTGCACCTGCCCGTCGACGTCGGCTCGGTGCTGCTCGACGGGCGCCAGTTCTGGTTCGTCGCCCATCTCGTGGCCCGGTCGCCCGGACCGCTCGGGTGGTGGCGCGGCCGGGTCGTGGCCCTGATGAACGCGCAGTACCGCGGCGACTGGGACGTGGCGCCTCGCGCCCACCCGGGCGACGGCCGGTTCGACGTGGGGGACGTCGACCCCGCCTTCTCACTCGCCGACCGGGTGAAGGCGCGCCGCCGTCTCGGTCACGGGCTCCACGTCCCCCACCCCCGCATCGCCCAGCACCGGGTGGCCACCTGGCAGGAGCGGTTCACCCCGGCGCAGCACGTATGGCTCGACGGCCAGTCGCTCGGACCCGTGGGCCAGGTCGTGGCCCGGGTCGAGCCGGGCGCCCTCACCGTGGTGGTGTGAGCAGTCGGTACCGTCCGCCGGCATGGACGCCTGGATCCTGGACGAGTCGCCCGGCCGCTACCGGTGGGGTCCGATCGACGAGCCGCCCCTCGGCGCCGACGACGTGCGCGTCGAGGTGGTGGCCAGCGCCCTCAACCACATGGACCTGTGGTTGACGCGGGGGATGCCCCGCCCCCCGCTGCCCCACGTGCCCGGGTGCGACGTGGCCGGACGAGTGGCCGAGGTCGGCGCCGGCGTCACCACCGTGCAGGTGGGCGACGAGGTGGTGATCAACCCGGCCGTCTCCCCGGTGGAGGACGTCGTCGCCTGGGGCGACGACAGCTCGATGGGTCCCGGCTTCGAGATCTACGGCGAGCACCGCTGGGGCGGCCATGCCACCCACGCCATCGCCCCCAGCCGCAACGTCGTGCCCCGCCCGGCCGGGCGCAGCTGGGAGGAGTGCGCCGCCTACCCGCTCGCCTACCTCACCGCCTACCGCATGCTGCGGCGGGGCCGGCTGGCGGCGGGCGACACGCTCGTGGTCGTCGGTATCGGCTCGGGTGTCTCCTCGGCGGCGCTGGCGCTCGGCCGCCAGATGGGCGCCCGGGTCTTCGCCACCAGCCGCAGCCCGGTGAAGCGCGAGCACGCCGTGGCCATGGGGGCCGAGGACGCCTTCGATTCGGCCGCCGACCGCTGGCCGGTCGAGGCCGACGTCGTCGTCGAAAGCGTCGGGCCGGCCACCTGGAAGCAGTCGGTGCGGGCGTTGCGGCCCGGCGGACGGCTGGTGGTGTGCGGCGGCACGTCGGGCACCAAGGTCGAGCTCGACCTGCCCCGGCTGTTCTTCAAGCAGATCGAGGTCATCGGCTCGACCATGGGGAGCTATCCCGAGTTCGCCGCCCTCACCCGCCTGGTCGACCAGGGCCTTGCCGTCCAGGTCGACGAGGTCGTCCCCCTGGCCGACTACCCGGCCGCCCTCGAGCGCCTGGAGCACGGCGAGCAGCTGGGGAAGATCGTGTTGACCCACGAGCAAACGTCACCGTGACGAAAGCGCGGGACGAGCGCCTGGAGGGAGGAACGCGTGAGCGCCGGAAGCGCGAAGGCCGGGCCGGCGGGGGCCCTCGGCCTAGGCTCGGCCAGTGGACCGCGACACCGAAGCGCTGATGGAGCGGGTCGACGCGCTGAAGGAGCAGGTGTGCGCCGAGGTCGACCGCCGGGCCGAGCTCCTCGTCGTGGCCTCGCACCGGATCCACGCCCACCCCGAGCTGGCCTACGAGGAACGCTTCGCCCACGAGCTGCTCACTGAGATCCTCGCGACCGAGGGCCTCACCCCCCAGCGCCATGCGTACGGCACCGACACCGGCTTCTCCGCCGAGGTCGGTGACGGCGACGGGCCCGTCGTCGCCGTGATGTGCGAGTACGACGCCCTGCCGGGCGTCGGCCATGCCTGCGGCCACAACGTCATCGCCACCGCCGGGCTGGGCGCCGGCCTGGCCGCGGCCGCGGTCGCCGGCGAGGCGGGCGGTCGCCTGCGCATCCTCGGCACCCCCGCTGAGGAAGGCGGGGGCGGCAAGATCCTGATGGCCGAACACGGGGCTCTGGACGGCCTCGACGCCGCCGTGATGGTGCACCCCGCCGACGCCGACCTGCTCCGGATGGACACCATCGCCGTGCGCCAGCTGTACGCGCGCTACGAGGGCCGGGCGGCCCACGCCGCCGCCGCCCCCTGGGACGGTCGCAACGCCCTCGACGCCGCCGTGCTCGGCTACGTGAACGTGGCTGCCCTGCGCCAGCACATCCACCCGGGCGAGCGGATCCACGGCGTGTTCACCAAGGCGGGCGACCGCCCCAACATCGTGCCCCGCGAAGCCGAGGCCCACTGGTACATCCGTTCTCCCACCGCCACCGGGTTGCAGGCGTTGGAGCCCCGGGTGGTGGCCTGCCTGGAGGCCGGCGCGGCGGCCACCGGCTGCTCGTGCGGCATCGACTGGGTCCCCCGGCCCTACGCCGAGATGCGCGACAACTCGGTGCTGCTGGCCGCCTACGCCGCCAACGCCGCCCGCCTGGGGCGCCCCCCGGCCGTTCCCGAGGCAGGCCACGCTGTCGTCGGGTCGACCGACATGGGCAACGTGAGCTACCGAGTGCCCTCCATCCACCCCATGATCCAGGTGGCCCCTCGGGGCGTCGCGATCCACACCGAGGAGTTCGCCGAGCACGCCGCCTCGCCCTCGGGCGACGCCGCCGTCCTCGACGGCGCCAAGGCCCTGGCCATGACCGTCGTCGACCTGTGGTGCCGGCCCGGTCTGGCGGCCGCCGCTCGGGCCGAACTGGCCGCGGCACCCGCTGACCCGCTTCCCGCGGGATGACCCATCCGGCGGGGCACCGACCGCGTCGGCCCAGGTCAGCACGGGTGGGCGATCAAGGGGGAGCACGCGATGGTGCCGTACAGTGGCCCGCCGTGCCTCCCTACGTCGCCGAGGAGTTCACCGACGACGAGGCCGAGATCCTGCGCCGCTACGTCACCAATCTCGACGGCCCGGTGTTCGCCCTGGTGAATCTGCCCGAGGTGGTGAAAGGGGCGCTGTTCGCCCGCTACAGCCGCAGCACCAAGAGCCTGCGGCGGCTGTTCCTCGACGAGTTCGTGGGCGACCTCGACGTCAGCGGCGACGCCGGAGTCGACGCCACCGTCGGCGTGCGCCGGGCCGAGGAGCTGTACGAGCGGGTGTTCGTGGAGTACGGCGACGATTCCGTGGCCCAGCTCGGCGGCGTCCACCTCGCCTGCGGGCAGGCGTCCAACCTGCTCACCAAGGTGCTCGAGTGGGGCCGGCTGATGAGCTATCTCGAGCAGTCCACGCGCTACGTGGCCTACGACACCCGGTTCGGGGGCCGCTATCGCTACCACCGTGATCCCGACGTGCTCTCCTCGCCCCTCGGCACTCGCTACGTCGGCGATCTCGACCGCATGTTCGACACCTACGGCGAGCTGGTGAACCTGCTCACCGACCACTTCCGTGCCCGGTTCCCCCGCACGGCGCCCGACTCCGACTTCGTGCACCGTCAGGCCGTACGGGCCAAGGCGTTCGACGCCGTGCGGGGCGTCCTGCCGGCGGCCGCGCTCTCCAACGTCGGCATCTACGGCTCCGGCCAGGCCTTCGAGGCGCTGCTCCTGCGCATGCGCGCCCACCCCTTGCCCGAGGCCGCCACCTACGCCGAGCTCATGCTGGCCGAGCTGCGCAAGGTCATCCCCAGCTTCCTGCGCCGGGTCGACCTGCCGGGGCGTGGCGGTGCGTGGAGCCGCTACCTGGGGGCCACGCGCGACGCCACTGCGGCCCTGGCGGCCCGCCTCGTGGGGTCGGAGGTGCCCGCCGACGGGCCCACCGTCGCGCTCACCGACTTCGACCCCGACGCCGAGGACAAGCTGGTGGCGGCCGCCCTCTACCCCCACACCCGGCTTCCCGAGGCCCAGCTCCTCGACCTCGTGCGCGCCATGACGGTGGCCGACAAGACGGCGGTGTTGCGGGCCTACGTGGGCGAGCGGGCGAACCGGCGCCACAAGCCCGGCCGGGCCTTCGAGCGCAGTGGTTACCGCTTCGACGTGCTGGCCGACTACGGCGCGTTCCGCGACCTCCAACGCCACCGCCTGCTCACCGTCGAGTGGCAGCCGCTAACCACCGCCCACGGCTACGTCCGTCCCGGCGCGGTGGACGAGGCCGGCGCCGCGCCGCTGTTCGACGAGACCATGGAGCGTTCGACCGGCCTGTACCAGGCCCTCGCCGGGCGCTTTCCCCAGCAGGCGCCGTACGCCGTCGCCATGGCCTACCGGGTGCGCTTCGTGCTCCAGCTCAACGCCCGCGAGGCCATGCACCTCATCGAGTTGCGGAGCTCGGCCCAGGGGCATCCGGCGTACCGGCGGGTGGCGCTGGAGATGCACCGGCTGATCGCCGAACAGGCCGGTCACCGGGCGATCGCGGCGGCCATGGGCTTCGTCGATCACGCCGAGCCCGCCCTCGAGCGGCTGGAAGCCGAGCGTCGGGCCGAAGCCCGTCGGCTCGGTCTCCCCGGCTCTTGACCTGAGCTACACGGTTGTAGTTCGGCGGCCGGCCTTGCCTCGACCTTTGCTTCTCCTTTAGGTTGAGCGGCCGGCGGCGGGCGGCCGAGGAGGAGACGTGACCGTTATCCGCTCGCGCACGCGCCCACGCCTGGGGCCGCGCCCGCCGGCATTGCTCGTCGCCGCCGCCTTCGTCGTCGTCCCTTTCCTTGCTGTGGGGGGAGCGGGTGCGACGGCGCTGATGGCGCCGGCCCACGCCGCCGCCGCGCCCGCCGGTGGTCGCGGTGGTTCGAGCTACACGGTGCGCCCCGGGGACACGCTGACGGGCATCGCCGCCCGCACCGGGGTGACGGTGAACGCCCTGGCGGCGGCCAACCGGATGGCCGACCCCGATCACCTCGTCGCCGGTACCGTCCTCACCCTCCCGTCGAGATCGAGTTCGACGTCTACCTCCACTTCAGCCCGAGGAACGACGAGCTACACGATCCGCTCCGGCGACACGTGGTGGGGGATCGCCCGGTGCTACGGCATCCGCCCCGCCGACCTGGCGGCGGCCAACGGCAGTTCGCCCGACTCGACCATCTTCGCCGGCCGGACGCTCGTCATTCCCGCCCGCCGGACGACGGCGACGGCGGCGGCGGCGGCGGGATCGGGGGCGCGAGCCGGCTCAGCGGTGTCGGCGGCGTCCTCCACGCCCGCAGCGACCTCGGGGCAACTGCCGGCCAAGCTCACCGCCCACCCCGAGCGCCTGGCCCTCCTGCCGGTGTTCAACCGGGCGGCGGCCGAGTTCGGCGTGCCCGCCGACTTGCTCAAGTCGGTGGCGTACATGGAATCCGGGTGGAACCCGCAGGTCATCTCGTACAAGGGCGCCATGGGCATCGGCCAGCTCATGCCGGCCACCGCCGCCGAGGTCGCCCGCTGGTTGGGGGAGCCCGCCCTCGACCCGTGGGATGCCACCGACAACATCCGCATGAGCGCCCGCTACCTGCGCTACCTCCTCGACCTGAACGGCGGCGACAGCAACGGCGCCCTGGCGGCCTACTACCAGGGCCACGTCTCGGTGTTGGCCCGCGGCCTCGACGTCGACACCCAGAACTACGTCCGGGTCATCCAGGGCAACCGCCCGCTCTTCAGCTGAGCGCGCGCCGCGGGACGGGTGACCAGCGTCACCTGGACCGCCCGACGGCATTCTGGGTGGCCGGCCCTATGATCCCGCCGCGCTGGGCCCGGTGGTCCCGGCGGAAGGGACGCGATGGCTCACGACGACCTGTCGGACGACGACCTCGCCGCCGACCTGTCCGACGATCTGGCCGCCGACGCGCCCGGCGACGGCCCGCTCGACGACGCCGAGTTCGCCGACGGCAACCCGGGCGACGATGAGCTCGGTGAGGACGATCTCGCCGACGACCTCGACAGCGAGGCCGAGCCCGAGGAGCTCGACGAGGAAGACCTCGACGAGGAGTTCGGCGTGCTCGACACCGAGGCCGACACCGACACCGACGAGCTCGACGTCGAGGACCTCGAGGAGGACGAGGACACCGAGGCCGAGGCGCGGGCCAAGCCGGCCACGGCCGACGAGGAGGACGACGACGAGGACCTGGTCGACCCTGACGACGTCGAGGCCGACCTCGACACGATCCTGAAGGACCGGCTGGTCGCGGCCGACGACGAGGCCGACGAAGACGAGGACGAAGTCGAAGTGGACGATCGGGGCGATCCCGTCGACCGCATCCAGCCGAAACGACCGGGCGAGTTCGTCTGCCAGTCGTGCTTCCTCGTGAAGCACCCCAGCCAGCTGGCCGACGCCGATCGCATGTTGTGCAGCGACTGCGTGTGAAGCTGTCTTCGTGACCGACGACCGCCGCCGCCCGCTCGGCCCGATCGACCTTGCCCTCGATCTCTGGGTGTTCGCGCCCCTCGGCTTCCTCACCAGCGTCCGCGAGGTCGTGCCCGACCTGGCCGCACGCGGCCGCAAGGTCGCGGATGAGCAACTCAACAACGCCCGCGCCATTGGCCGCTTCGCGCTCCGGCGCGGCCCGGGGGGAGCGAGCGGTGGAAGCCCCCGCTCCCTCGACCGGGCGTCGGCCCGCCCGGCCCCACTCCGTGCGTCGGCCCGCCCGTCCCAGCCGCCCATCGAGACGGTGGCGGTCGAGGAGGGACTGGTGGAAGAGCACATCCCGGTGCGGCTGGAAGACGTCGTCGACGAGGGCCTCGACACCGTCACCTGGGAGTCGGTCGGCGAGGACGAGCTCGCCATCCCCAGTTACGACTCGTTGGCCGCCTCACAGGTGGTGGCGCGCCTGGCCGGCCTCAGCGCCGACGAGCTGGAAGCGGTGCGCCGTTACGAGGTCGCCCACCGCGGGCGCAAGACCGTGCTGGGCAAGGTCGCCCAGCTGCAACGGCCCTGACCGGCCCGGCATCGGAGTCGGCCCGGCGAGCCACGCTCGCCGACGTGCCTCGCCTGGTCGAGCTCTACCGGCGGGCCGCCGCCGAGCTGGCGGCCGAGCGCGGCGGGCGCGTGTGGGCGGTGCGTGAGGCCCGCCCCGAACCGGCGGACGCGGCGTTGGCGGCGGCGGTGGACGACCCCGAGCAGTGCGTCGTGGTCGGCTGCTACGACGAGGCCATCGTGGGGTACGCCGCCGTCCACACCGAGCGGCTGCGCGACGCCAGCACGCTGGCGGTGCTGGACGAGATCTACGTCGAGCCCGAGGCGCGCGCGGTGGCAGTGGGCGAGGAGCTCATGGACCACGTGCTCGCCTGGTGCGAGGAGCGGGGGTGCCGGGGCGTGGACGCCCTGGCACTGCCCGGCATGCGGGAGACCAAGAACTTCTTCGAGCGCTTCGGGCTCACGGCGCGGGCGATCGTCGTGCATCGGGCACTGGGACCGCGTTGACGGCGCCTCGGCCCGAGGTGTGCGTCGGCGCGATCGTCGTCGAGGACGGGCGCCTCCTGCTCGTCCGGCGCGGCCGGGGCGCCGGCAGGGGGCGGTGGTCGGTGCCCGGCGGCCGGGTGGAGGCCGGCGAGACCCTGGCCGACGCCGTGGTGCGCGAGCTGCGGGAGGAGACCGGCCTGGAGGCCGTGTGCGGCCGGTTCGTGGGCTGGGTCGAGCGCATCGACCCCGAGCACCACTTCGTCATCCTCGACTTCGAGGTCGACCTGCTGTCGGCCGACGGGGCGGAGGCCGGAGACGACGCCGCCGAGCTGGCGTGGGTGCCGGTGGAGGACGTGGCCGAGCTGCGCGGCCTGGTGGAGGGTCTGGCCGAGTTCCTGCACGAGCACGGCGTCATCCCCACCATCACCTGACCGCGCCGGCCGCTCGCTCGGCTATGGCGCGCGACTTTCGTCAGTTCCGGTCGTCTAGCGACGGCAACTGACGTAAGTGTCGCGAACTGAGGGCGAGGAGGGAGCCGTTGTCAGCGGCCCTGCCAGCGCGGAGCGCGCTTCTCGATGAAGGCGGCCAGCCCCTCTTTCAAGTCCTCCGAGGCCATCACCTTGGCACTGGCCTCGTCGGTCAGCTGCTTGAGCGCGTCGTCGTCGGCCCAGTCGCTGGCCAGGACGACCTTGCGGCTCTCCCACACCGCCATCGGCGCCGACTGGCACACCTCCTCGGCCAGCGCCAGGGCGGCGGCCTCGGCCTGGCCCGGCTCGACCAGCCGGTTGACGAGCCCGAGTTGGTGGGCCCGCTCGGCGGAGAGGGGGTTGCCGGTGAGGATGGCCTCCATGGCCACGTTGCGCCCCACGGCCCGCGGCAGGCGGAAGAGGCCGCCGGCGCCGGCCACCAGGTTGCGCTTGACCTCGGCCAGCCCGAACGACGACCGGGTGGTGGCTACCACCAGGTCACAGGTCAACACGATCTCGCACCCGCCGGCGGTGGCCAGCCCGTCGACCGCCACCACCACCGGCTTGCTGCGCTCGCGATAGGTGAAGCCGGCGAAGCCGCCCTTGCGGGTGGCGAGGTCGCGCTCACCGGAGTTGATCGCCTTCAGATCGGCGCCGGCCGAGAACACCGGGCGGTCCTGGCCCGCCGTGTTGGCCTGCAGGACCCCGATCCACACCGCCTCGTCGGCCTCCATCTGGTCGATGGCGGCCTCCATTCCCCGGGCCAGGTCTCCGTTCACGGCGTTGCGGGCTTCGGGCCGGTTGAGCGTGATGACGGCGATGCGCCCGCGGACCTCGTAGTCGACGACCATGGCCGGCGACCCTAACGATTACGACTCGGGGGCGTCGACGGCGCGGGTCGGGGCCCTCTCGGGCGGCGGGGGCGGTGGAGGGGCGGGGCGGGCCCGACGGGCCTCGGAGGCACGTCGAGGGCGGGGCGCTCGTGTGCCCGGCGGCGGGGGTTCGATGCCGAAGGCGCGGGCGATGTCGGGCAGGAGGGCGGCCAGCCGGGTGACGGTGCTGCGCAGCTCGTCGCTCACCGGCGCCGGCACCTGGTCGACCTTCACCTGGCTGCGGACGGGGGAGTAGGCGAGGGCTTCGAGGACGGCCACCCAGCGGTCGGTGGAGGCGTCAGGGGTGAGCGAGGCGGCGGCCGCCTCGGCCAGGCGCGTGCGCAGATCGGCCGGGAACACGGCGCCGGCCTTGGGCGGCCGCGACGACAAACGCAGCGCCCGCACCGAGCGGCCGTCGTCGAGGGCGCCGGTGAGCTCGGCCAACCATTCGTGGTGGGCTTGGTCCTGGCGCCGGCCCAGCGCCGCCTTGAGCTCGGCGGCCAGCTCACGGGTCGATGTGTCGCGGGCCACGGCGGTGTCGTCGGATGCCACCACCACCGACCGCAGGTCGCCTAGATCGAGCTCGTCGATGACGGCGCGGGCGGCCTCGGCCCGGTCGAGCCACTCGGCCACCCGCAGGCGGGGCAACAGTTGCTCGGCGATCGACAGCACGCCGTCGGGCTTGATCTCGGGCTTGTCCTCGGCCCGCAGTTTGGCGTTCTGCTCCTCGACCGCCTGGCGCACCGCCGGCATCCCGCCCCGCATGGCCTGCTCGGCAATGGGCTGGTTCTCGGCCGGGAGCGAGCGGATGAATTCGGTGCGGTGGGCCCGCCCGGGCCGTAGGCGCGCCGGTCGGGGCCGCGCCGGTGGCTCGGGTCGGAGGGGCCGGCCGGGACCAGGGCCACGGCTTCGGTCGCCGCGTTCGGGCCGGTCGCCGCGTTCGGGCCGGTCGCCGCGTCCGCTGCGCTCGGGCCGCTCGCCGCGGTCGCCGCGGTCGCCGCCCTGGGGCCGGTCGCCACGCGCCCCGCGCTCGCCCCGTTCGCCCCGTTCGCCCCCTTCCCCCCGCTCGCCCGGGGGGCGGCGGGCCCGTTCGCGGCCGGGGGCACCGGTACCGTCGCCCGCCGGACGCGGCCCGCCGCCGGGGCCGCTGCCGCGCCCCGGGCCACGAGTGCGGTCACGGTCACGGCCCGCCGGCTCGCCCTCGGCCCGGTCACGTCGCGGCGGCCGGTCCCGCCGCTCGTGCCGACCGACCAGCGTGGAGGTGACGGGTTCGAACTCGCGGCGTCCCCCGAGCAACTCGAGGCGTTCGGGCTCGCGGCGCTCGCCCTTGGCGGGGATGACGCTGGTGATGGTGATCCCGTCGACATCGAAGTCGGCTTCCACCCGCAAGACGTCGCCCACCTTGGGGGTGCCGGGGAGGAGGTCGGATTCGACGGTGCCCCGCGGTTCGCGGGCGCCGGCGGCGCGCCACGTCCAGGTCCCGTCGGCACGCGCGCTCGTGAGCTCGACCTCGATCCGGCGGGACATGGGGGGAAACGCTAGCCCACGCCCATCGCGGCCCTCCGGCCACGAACCGGCCGGTACCTTGCGGGCGATGCCCATATACGCCCTCGGCGCCATCGAACCCGAGATCGACCCGACCGCGTTCGTGCATCCCGAGGCCGTACTCATCGGAGGCGTGCGCATCGGAGCCGAGTCATCGGTGTGGCCGGGCGCGGTGATCCGGGGCGACGAGGGTGACCCCATCACGGTTGGGGCGCGTACCTCCATCCAGGACGGTGCCGTGCTGCACACCGTCGCCGAGTCGCCGACGTGGGTCGGCGACGAATGCGTGATCGGCCATCTCGTGCACCTCGAGGGGTGCACCATCGAGTCGGGCGCGCTGGTGGGGTCGGGCGCCATCGTCCTGCACCGCGCCGTCGTGCGCACCGGCGGGTTCGTGGCCGCCGGCGCAGTCGTGCTCAACGGTGCTCAGGTGCCCGGCGGCGCCCTGGCCCTCGGCATCCCGGCCAAGATGCGCGAGGGGGCGGCACCCCTCGACGAGATCGCCGACGGGGTGCAGCACTACCTCGACCGCGTCAAGCGATACCGCGCCGAGCTCCGCCGCATCGGCTGACCCCGATCCCACCTGCGCGTCTCGGCGCGCACGAGCATTCGGCGCACCACGCGAGCACAACACGAGCACAACCTGCTCCTGGTGCGCCCAGACGTCTCCCGGGGCGGCGGGCTGACCGCCTCGCCGCCCCGCCGGTCGGGACGGCGATCAGCCGTCGGGTGGGCCGTAACCGCCGCCGCCGGGCGTCACGACGACGAGCACGTCGCCCGGCCCGACCGGAGTGGACCCGGTGGCGCCCAGGTCGACGACCGTGCCGTCGGCCCGCTCGACCCGCGTGGCACCGACCGCGCCGGGCTCGCCTCCCGCCATCCCGTACGGCGGGATGCGCCGGTGGCCCGACACGATGGCGGCGGTGAGCGGCGCGGTGAACCGCAAGCGGCGCACGGCCCCGTCGCCGCCCCGCCACCGTCCCCGCCCGCCTGAACCGGCGCGCACGGCGAAGGACTCGACCACCACGGGATAGCGGGCCTCGAGCACCTCGGGATCGGTGAGCCGAGAGTTGGTCATGTGCGTCTGGACGCACGCCGCCCCCTCGAACCCGGGCCCCGCCCCCGATCCCCCGGCCACGGTCTCGTAGTACTGCGAGTGGTCGTCGCCGAAGGTCACGTTGTTCATCGTGCCCTGGGCCTCGGCCATCACGCCCAGGGCGCGGTACAGCGCGCCGACGATGCACTGCGAGGTCTCCACGTTGCCGGCCACGACGGCCGCCGGCGGATGGGGGTTGAGCACGCTGCCCTCGGGGATCACGATCCGCAACGGCGCCAGGCAGCCCTCGTTGAGGGGGATCTCGTCGTCGACCAGCGTGCGGAACACATACAGCACGGCCGCGGTGGTGACGGCCGCCGGCGCGTTGAACCCGTCCTCCAGCTGGGCCGACGTGCCGGTGAAGTCGATGGTGGCCGAGCGCGTGGCGGCCTCGACCCGCACGGCCACCTGAATGACGGCGCCGTTGTCCATCTCGTAGGTGCACTCGCCGTCGTGCAGGGCGGCGATGGCTCGGCGCACCGACTCCTCGGCGTTGGCCCGGACGTGACCCATGTAGGCCTGCACCACGGCCAGGCCGAAGCGCCCGACCATGGCCAGCACCTCGGCCACGCCCTCGGCGTTGGCCGCGATCTGGGCCCGCAGGTCGCCCAGGTTCTGCTGTGGGTTGCGGGCCGGGTGGGGACCCGAGGTGAGCAGGGCCAGCACCTCGGCCTCGCGAAATTTCCCGTCGCGCACGAGAAGGACGTTGTCGAAGCGCACGCCCTCGTCGTCGATGGTGCGGCTGGCCGGCGGCATGGACCCCGGCGTGATCCCCCCGATGTCGGCGTGGTGGCCCCGGGAGGCGACCACGAACCACAGCTCCCCGGTGTCCCCGAACACCGGCGTGATCACGGTGACATCCGGGAGGTGGGTGCCGCCGTGGTAGGGGTCGTTGAGGGCGATGACGTCGCCCGGGCGCAGCTCGCCCGCCCGAACGGCCAGGACGTACCGCACGCTGGCCCCCATGGAGCCCAGATGGACGGGCATGTGCGGGGCGTTGGCCACCAGGCCCCCGTCGGGCCCGAACAGGGCGCAGGAGAAGTCGAGCCGCTCCTTGATGTTCACCGACTGGGCGGTGGCGGCCAGGCGACCGCCCATCTGCTCGGCGATGGCCATGAACCCGCCGTTGAACACCTCCAGCAGCACCGGGTCGGCCTCCGTGCCGGCCGCCCGGCGAGCCGGCCGCGACGAGACGCGCCGCAGCACGAGGTCGCCCGTCGGGCTCACGGTGGCACCCCAGCCCGGGTCGAGCACGGTGGTGGCCGTCGGTTCGACCACCACGGCGGGGCCGGTGAGCTCGTGGCCCGGCCGCAGGTCCTCGCGCCGGTGGAGGACGGCGTCGTGGCGCCGGCCACCGGCCATGAGGGGGGCGCGACCCATGGATGGCGCCGGGCCGGCTGCCGCCCCCGCCAGCGGGGGGAGGGTCAGGGTGGCCGCGGGCGCCACCGCCTCGACGGCCACGGCCACGACCTCGAGCGGGCGCTCGACGGCCAGGAACGAGAAGCGCTGCCGGTAGGCCTCCTCGAAGGCGGCGGTCATGGCCGCGGCCGATCCGGCGGCCACGTCGAGGGCGGTGTCGGTGCCCTCGTAGCGCAGGTGCACCCGCCGCTCCACGCTGACGCTCGCGGGATCGGCACCCTCGCCCACCAGGTCGGCACGGACGCGCTCGGCCAGCGTGTCCAGCGCGGCCGCGAGCACGGCGGCGATCTGCGGTTCGGCGAGGCGCCCCTCGACGGCGTGTTCGGCCAATGCCCGGTGGTCGGCTCGCCCCATGCCGTAGGCCGACAGCACGCCGGCCAGCGGGTGGGCGACGACGACGTCGATGCCGAGGGCGTCGGCGACCGCACAGGCGTGCTGGCCGCCGGCCCCGCCGAAGCTCACGAGGGCGTAGGCGCTGACGTCGTGGCCGCGCCGCACCGAGATGCGCTTGATGGCGTTGACCATGTTGGCCACCGCCACCTCGACGAAGCCCTCGGCCGCCGCCTCCGGGGCCACGGTGTTTCCGGTGGCGGTGCTCATCTGCTGGGCGAGGGCCTCCAGCGCGGCCCAGGAGGCGTCGGGGTCGAGGGGCTGGTCGCCGGCCGGCCCGAACACGGCGGGCACGTGCTCGGCCTGGATGCGCCCGAGCACGACGTTGGCGTCGGTGAGCGTGGCCGGGCCGCCCCGGCGGTAGCAGGCGGGGCCGGGGTCGGCGCCGCCGGAGTCGGGCCCGACCCGCGAGCGGGCGCCGTCGAAGCGCAGGATCGACCCGCCACCGGCGGCGATGGTGTGGATGGCCAGCATGGGCGCCTGGATGCGCACGCCGGCCACCACCGTGTCGAAGGTGCGCTCGAAGCGTCCGGTGTAGAGCGACACGTCGGTGGAGGTGCCGCCCATGTCGAACCCGATGGCGTGGTCGAACCCCGCCGCCTCGGCGACGCGGGCCATGGCGACGATGCCGCCCGCCGGGCCGGACAGGATGGCGTCCTTGCCCCGGAAGCGGCCGGGCGCCGCCAGCCCTCCGCTCGACTGCATGAACGACAGGGGCACGGCCCCGAGGGCGGCGGCGACGGTGTCGGTGTAGCGCCGGAGGCCCGGCGACAGGTAGGCGTCGACGACGGTGGTGTCGCCCCGGGGGACCAGCTTGTGCAGCGGGCTCACCTCGTGGCTGGCCGACACCTGGGTGAACCCGAGCTGGCGCGCCAGCGCGGCCAGCTGCTGCTCGTGCTCGGGCCAGCGGTAACCGTGGACGCACACGATGGCGGCCGCCCGGTAGCCCTCGTCGTGGGCGGCGGCCAGCGCCGCCCGGGCCCCGTCGAGGTCGAGGGGGCGCAGCACGGTGCCGTCGTGGGCCACCCGCTCGCCCACCTCGACGACGCGCCCGTACAGCCGCTCGGGCAGCTCGATGTGGCGGTCGAACAGCCGCGGCCGGTGCTGGTCGCCGATGCGCAGGGCGTCGCCGAAGCCCGCGGTGATGACCAGCACGGTGGGCTCACCGGTGCGCTCGAGGAGGGCGTTGGTGGCCACGGTGGTGCCCATCCGCACCGTCTCGACGGCCTCGGCGGGGACGGGCGCGTCGGCGCCCAGGCCGAGCAGGGCGCGGATGCCAACCACGGCGGCGTCGCCGCGCCGGTCGGCCGACAGCAGCTTGCGGATCGCCACGCGCCCGTCGGGATGGCGGGCCACGAGATCGGTGAATGTGCCGCCCCGGTCGACGAAGAACGACCAGCCCACGTCAGCGCGACCGCGCCAGCAGGGGACGCACCGCGTGGAGCAGCCAGCCCAGGGCGTCGCGCAGCTCGTCGGCCGTGCTGGCCGGGGCGAGGTCGGCCTCGACGTCGCGCACGGTCTGCTCGAGCACCCACAGGTGGTCGCGCAGCTCGTCGAGCTCGGCGCGGGCGACGATCACGTCGGCTTCGGACAGCCCGACCTCACGCGCCCGCTGGCGAGCCTCGTAGTCGCGCTGGCGGCAGCTGCGCCGGCAGAACTGCCGGGGCCGGCCGGGCCCGGGGCGCACCGTGAAGCCGCGGCCGCACCACCGGCACCGACGCTCCTCGGTCACCGCTGTCACCGTACCGCTCGGGCGGTTGCGCGGCCGGGGATGGAAGCTATATTCGCAAGTATTCTCTTGCGAAAAGAAGGAGGCCGCCATGGAGCAGGTCGCCGTCATCACCGGTGCGTCGCGAGGACTGGGGGAGGCGCTGGCGCGGGGCCTGGTCGAGCGGGGGTGGTCACTGGTGCTCGACGCCCGGGGCGGCGAGGCGCTGGCCGTGGCCGCCGCCGAGATCGAGCGCATCGCCGCGGCCCGCGGCGGCCGGGTGATCCGCGTGGTGGGCGACGTCACCGACGCCGCCCACCGCCGGGCGCTGGCGCGGGCGGCGGCCGCGCTGGGCGGGGCGACGCTGGTGGTCGGCAACGCCAGCACGCTCGGCCCCACCCCCCGGCCGCCGCTCGAGCGCTACCCGCTGCCCGCGCTGGAACAGGTGTACCGGGTGAACGTGGTGGCGCCCCTCGGGGTGGTGCAGGAGGTGATCGACCAGTTGCGGGCGCGCGGTGGCGCGGTGCTGCACATCACCTCCGACGCCGGCGTCGAGGCCTACCCCGGCTGGGGCGGGTATGGCTCGTCCAAGGCCGCCCTCGAGCACCTGAGCGCCATCCTGGCCGCCGAGGTCCCCGAGGTGCCCGTGTGGTGGGTCGACCCCGGCGACCTGCGCACCCAGATGCACGCCGAGGCGTTCCCCGGGGAGGACATCTCCGACCGCCCGCTGCCCCACACGGTCGTGCCCGGCTTCGTGCACCTGATCGAGACCCGGCCACCGTCGGGCCGCTACCGGGCCGCCGATCTGCTGTCGGCGGCGGCGTCGGGCGCGGCGGTGGCGCCATGAGCAGCGTCGCTGTCGACTCGCCGGCGGCGGCGCCGGGCGCCCCGGGCCCGCCCGCAGCGGCGCCGGGCGTGCCGGGCCCGCCCGCAGCGGCGCAGGGCGTGCCGGACCCGCCGGCCGCTCCCGGCCCGCCCCCAGTGACGCCGGGCGCCCCGGGCACGCCCGCAGTGACGCCGGGCGCCCCGGGCCCGCCCGCAGTGGCGCCGGCCG
>JBIOZN010000350.1:0-11073 GCA_044871175.1 Acidimicrobiales bacterium
GAGGAACGGCATCGGGACGAGGGCCGTGGGCTTCCGCGGCCCCAGCCCGTAGCGGTCGTCGAACAGCGACGCCCCCACCGACACCACCACCGACAGGTCCGTGGGCGGCGGGCGCTCGCCGAGGGCACCGGTGTGCAGCGGTGGCAGCGACGGGTCCCGCGCCTCGTAGGGGCGGCCGGCCATGAGCCCGTCGATCTCGTCGGACAGGTCGCGCAGCAGGCCCTGCAGCTCCCCACGGTGGCGCGCCACCACCCGGGTGGCGGCCATCAGGCCGCTGGCGGGCACGGGCGCGGTGATGCCGGTCTGGTGCGGGCCGCGGAAGGCGTACCGCTGGGGCGCGATCGCAGCGACGCCACCGCCGGTGCCATCGGGCGCTCCGGGCGCGGCCTCCCCACCGTCGCCGTCGCCGCCCGAGCCGCAGGCGGCCAGGCCGACGGCGCCCGCCACCGACGCCCCCGCCACCGAGGCGGCGCCGGCCAGGAACGATCGCCGGCCCAGCCTCCCGCTCACGTCAGCTCTCCCGCTCACGTCAGCTCCAGCGTGCCCGGCACCTGGGCGAGCGACTCCGACAACGCCCCCAGGTCGGCCTGGAGCCGGTCCTTGTCGGCCTCGGTGAGGCTGCTGTACGGCTTCCAGCCGTCGCCGTCACGGTACGGGGCGAGCCCGGCCTCGACCGCGGCCAGCTGCTCCTGGATGGTGGCCAGCAGCTCGGGGTCCTTGGCCTGCAGGGCGGGCGTGAGCAGGGTCACGATCTGCTTGGCACCGGCCACATTGGCGGCGAAGTCCCACAGGTCGGTGCCCGAGTAGCGGTCCTCCTCCCCCTGGATCTTGCCGGTGGACACCTCCTCGATCAGCTCGGCCGCCCCCCGCGCCATGGCCAGGGGCGTGATGTCCACGTCGGGCAGCTGGTCGCGCAGGGCCGCGAGGTCGGCGTCGAGCTGGTCGGCCACCGGCGCGGCCCCGTCGGTGGTGTTCTTCTCCCAGAGGAGGTACTCGAGGCGGTGCCACCCCGTCCACTCGGGGTCGTCGGGGCTGGCGAAGTCGTCCACCCGGGCGTCGACCTTGGCGTCGATGTCGGGCACCAGGCCGGCGATGGGCTCCATGCCCTCCCACGCCTGGCGCGACGGGGCGAAGGCGGCCTGGGCGGCGGCCACGTCGCCGGCCCGGACGGCGTCGGTGAACGCCTTGGTCAAGGTGATCATCTCGGCCACCTGGCCCTCGACGTACAGCCGGTACTCCTGGGCCGCGGCCTGCACGACAGGGTCGTCGTTGCCCGCTCCGGTGCCCTCGACGTCGGTGGCCGACAGCCCCGAGCCCGACCCGCCCCCCACCCCCGAGGCCGCCCCCGACGCCGAACCGGTGATGGCGTCACCGTCGCGCACCGTGCTGCCGTCGTCGTTGCCCCCGCAGGCCGCCAGACCGAGCAGGCCGGCCAAGGCAAGCGCACAGCACACGGGAAGAGGGCGTCGGCGCACGGCTGCTCCGGATCGTCGGCGTCGGGACCCGCGTATGATAGGCGTTCCTAACAGGACGAGGGAAGCCCGCTCTCCCGTCCGTGCGCCGTACCCTCCGTGCGTGCCTGCGCCCGCCGACGACGACCACGCCCTGGCGGCGCGGCTGGCGCGCCTGGCGGGCGAGGAGCTGTCGGCCCTGCAGCGCGACCTCATCGAACAGGGCGTCGACCGGTGGACACTGATGGACGCCGGCGACCTGGCCGCCCACCAGCTCCTCGTGGACGCCTTGGCCGCCGAGCGCCCCGGCGATGCCGTGCTGTCGGAGGAAGGACGCGACCACCGGGCCGAGAGGCTGGCCGCCGAGCGGGTGTGGATCCTCGACCCCCTCGACGGCACGCAGGAGTTCGGCGAGCCCTACCGCCGCGAGTGGGCCGTGCACGTGGCCCTGGTGGAGGGTGGGGTCGTCTCGGCCGCCGCCGTCGCCTTGCCGGCATGGGGCGAGCTGCTCGGCACCCAGCCGCCGCCCCCGCCGCCGCCGGCGGCCCAGGGCCGGGGTCCCCGCGTGGTCACCGGCCGGTGGCGGGCGACGGGCGCCGCCTTCGTGGTGGCCCAGGCGCTGGGCGCCGACCTCGTCGCCCTCGGCGGTGCGGGCGCCAAGGCCATGGCGGTGGTGCTGGGCGACGCCGACGTGTACGCCGCCACCGGGCTCAACGAGTGGGACGCGGCCGCCCCTGCGGGCGTGGCCCTCGCCGCCGGCCTGCACGTGACCCGCTTCGACGGCGGGCCCGTCACCTGGAACCAGCCCGACCCGTGGGTGCCCGATCTGCTCGTGTGCCGACCCGAGCTGGCCGAGGCCGCCCTGGCCGCCCTCGCCCCCTACCTGCCCGACCGGGCGAGCTGAGGAGTCGCCCGCTCATGGCCGAGCCCACGGTGCGGGCCGAGGTGGACGGCGCCGGCGTGGCCACGGTGTGGCTGCACCGTCCCCACCGGCGCAACGCCTTCATCGCCCGGATGCACGCCGACCTGCGGGCGGTGTTCGCCCAGTTCCAGGCGGACGAACGGGTGCGCTTGGCTGTCATCACCGGGACGCCACCGGCCTTCAGCGTCGGCGGCGACGCCCAGGCCCTGGGCCGCCACGCCGAACGGGGGGACTACGAGGGTGGCGTGCCCGCCGACGCGATCGACCCTGTCCCCGGCGCCCGGCCCGAGCTGGCCGGCGACCTGGTGTGGCTGGCGGCGCTGCGCTTCCCCGTGATCGCTGCCGTCAACGGGGCGTGCGCCGGCATCGCCCTCGCCCTGGCCTGCTGGTGCGACCTGCGCTTCGCCGCCGCCGGCGCCAAGCTCACCACCGCCGCACCCCGGCTCGGGCTGCCCGCCGAGTACGGGTTGTCGTGGACGCTGCCTCGCCTGGTGGGCCCGACCCACGCCGCCGATCTCCTGCTGTCGGGCCGGGTCTTTCCCGCCGAGGAGGCGCCTCCGGGCCTGTTCAACGCCGTCGTCCCCGCCGACCAGCTGGCCGGCCACGTGGGCACCTACGCCCGCCGGCTCGCCACCGAGGCGTCCCCGGTGGCCCTGGCCATGACCAAGCGCCAGCTGTGGGACGACCTGCTGCGCGCCGACCCGGCCGCCTCGGTGGCCGAGTCCCAACGGCTCATCGGCCTCGCCATGGGCACGCCCGACTTCACCGAGGGCGTCGCGGCCCTGCGCGAGAAGCGCCCACCCCGCTTCTGACGACCGAGCGTTGGGACACTTTCGCGTCGTGGGCGCGCGAAAAGTGACCCAACGCTCGGGGGGAGCCCGGCGCCGGCGGTGGAGTCGCGGGGTCAGCGTGCCAGGATCGGGGAGATGGCGGCGGCCCCTGAACCCACGACGCCCGAATCCACCGCCACCGCGCCCACCGCCCCCGCCGACCTCACCTGGGGCGCGTTCAGCGACGACCCGCCGTGGGTGCTCGACCTCGACCGGATCACCTGGACGGCCGGGCTGGCCGAACTGCGGGCGGCGGCCGCCGCCGAGGTCCCCGACCTGGTTCGCCCCCGCCGCCTGCCCCCCGGCACGCGGGTGGTGCGCGTCAGCGCCCGGCTCCTGGCCGCCATCGCCCCATGGGTGGCCCGCAAGCGCCTCCACCGCCTGGCGGGTGGCCACAGCTCGCGCGCCGAGATCTCCCGCCGCCTGCGCGTGGCCGCCACCGACCTCGGCCCCACCTACATCAAGCTGGGCCAGATCATCTCCTCGGGCGAGGGCCTGTTCCCGCCCGAGTTGGTGGCCGAGTTCAAGCTGTGCCGCGACCAGGTGCCGGCCGAGTCGTGGGACGTCGTGCGCCAGGTGATCGAAGAGGAGCTGGGCGCACCGCTGGAGGCCACCTTCGCCGACATCGACCAGACGCCCCTGGCCGCCGCCTCCATCGCCCAGGTGCACGCCGCCCGCCTGCGCAGCGGCGAGCCCGTCGTGGT
Organism: Acidimicrobiales bacterium; assembly: GCA_044871175.1. Classification (GTDB taxonomy): domain Bacteria; phylum Actinomycetota; class Acidimicrobiia; order Acidimicrobiales; family Ilumatobacteraceae; genus JBIOZN01. The sequence continues at coordinate 3,908 of JBIOZN010000350.1, forward strand.
CAAGGTCCAGCGGCCCCAGGTGAACGGCCTGGTGCGCAAGGACCTGGCCACCATGGCCTGGCTGGCCCCGCCCCTGGTGGGCCGCATCCCGATCGCCGCCCTGGCCAACCCACCCGCGCTCGTCGAGCTGTTCGCCGAGACGATCGTGGAAGAGCTCGACTTCCGGCTCGAGGCCGAGAACATGCTCGACATCGCCCGGGTGCTGGCCCAGCTGGGCCAGCGGGGCTACGTGGTGCCCCGCCCCCACCCCGAGCTGGTCACCCGCCGCGTGCTGGTGATGGAGCGCCTGTCGGGCTTCGCCTTCGACGACGTGGCCGGGATGAAGCGCGCCGGCATCGACACCGAGGCCGTGGTCCGCACCGGGATGATCGCCTTCATGGAGGGGGCGATGATCCACGGGATCTTCCACGGCGACCTCCACGGCGGCAACCTGTTCGTGCTGCCCGACGGGCGCACCGCCTTGCTCGATTTCGGCATCGTCGCCCGCCTCAGCCAAAACCGCCGCCTGGCGTTCCTGCGCCTCATGCTGGGCGCCACCACCAACGACCCGAAGGCCCAGCTGGGCGCCCTCCGCGACCTCGGCGCCCTCCCCCAGGACGCCGACCTCGACGAGGTGGTGCGCGACCTGCGCCTCGACCAGCCCCCGGTCGATCCCACCACGCTCACCGCCGAGGAACTCGTGGCCGAGATCCAGCGGGTGGTGAAGGCCCTGCTGGCCTACGGGGCCCGCATGCCCAAGGTGCTCATGCTGTACGTGAAGAACCTGGTGTTCCTGGACGGCGCCATCGCCCGGTTGGCGCCCGACCTCGACCTGCTGGGCGAGATCGCCAACATCTCGCTGTACTTCATGCAGCAGCACGGCGAGCGCCTGGGGCGCGAGCTCGGCATCGATCACACCCAGGTGGAAGTCGACCTGGGCGGCGTCAAGGCGAGCTTCGGCGTCGACCTCGACACCGAGCGGCTCACCTACCGCGACCTGCAGGCCCGGCGCGAGCTCATCGGCAAGCGCATGTCGAAGCTGCGCGAGCGGGACCGCAATCGCGGGCCGGCCCTCGACGACGACCCCTGACTCACGCCCGCCGCAACAACGCCAGGCCCCGGGGCAGCCCCCGCGCCGCCACCGCGTCGTCCTCCACCTCGATCTCCACCCGTTCGCCGGCGATGGGCACGCCGCTCACCCGCAGGTAGCGCCGCCCCGGCGGCAGCACCGGGTCGATCTCCACCACGCCGCGAGGCACGTCGGGCTCGAGCCCGAGCAGGTGGCGCACGAGCAGCAGCGGCGAGGCCGCCGACCACGCCTGGGGCGAGCACGAGTTCGGGTAGGGCACGGGCACGGGCAGCTCGCCCGGCGTCAGCCCGGCGAACAGCTCGGGCAGGCGGCCGCCCCACTCGGCGCTGGCCGCCAGCAGGTCGACGACGAGCCGGTTGGCCTCGTGCACGTGCCCGCGGCGCCGCAGCCCGGCGATGGCCAGGGCGGTGTCGTGGGGCCACACCGAGCCGTTGTGGTAGCTGAGCGGGTCGTAGCGGGCCATGGACGTGGCCAGCGTGCGCACGCCCCACCCGCTGGCCAGGTCGGGGTGGGTGAGCCAGGCGGCCACCGCCGGCACCCGCTCGGGATCGACGATGCCGCACCACAGGCAGTGGCCCATGTTGGAGGCCACCGCGTCGACCTGGACCTTGTCGCCGTCGAGGGCCAGGGCGTAGGCCCCGTGGCGCTCGGACCAGAAGTCCCGGTTGAAGGCGGTCCGCAGCGCCGCCGCCCGGGCCCGGCGCGCCCCCGCGGCGGCCGCATCCCCGAAGGCGTCGGCCAGGTCGGCACCCGCCAACCAGGCGGCGTAGGCGTAGCCCTGCACCTCGGCCAGGGCGATGGGCGCACGGGGCAGGCGGCCGTCGGCGAAGGCCACACCGTCGCCCGAGTCCTTCCAGCCCTGGTTGGCCAGGCCGGCGGGGGTGGCCCGCTGGTACTCGAGGAAGCCGTCGCCGTCGACGTCGCCCGGGCCGGCCATCCAGTCACAGGCGGCGTCCACCGCCGGCAGCAGCGGGGCCAGCTCGGCCGGGGGCACGCCCCACCGGCGCACCTCGTTGACGAGCATCACGAACAGCGGCGTGGCGTCGACGCTGCCGTAGTACACCGAGCCCGACGACAGGGCGAGCGAGGGGGCGGCGCCGAAGCGGACCTCGTGCAGGATCTTCCCCGGCTGCTCGTCGCTGTCGTCGAGCGTGGCCCGGCCCTGCAGGCGGGCCAGCGCGCGCAGCGTGCCGAGGGCGAGGGCGGGGTCGACCAGCAACGCCATGTGGGCGGTGAGCAGCGAGTCGCGCCCGAACAGGGTCATGAACCAGGGCGCCCCGGCGGCCACCACCACCTCGTCGGGGTGCTCGGGGTCCTGGATGCGCAGCGCCCGCAGGTCGACCACCGCGCTCTCGACGGCCCGGGTGAGCCCGACCACGTCGGAGCGCACCTTGATCTCCGGCTCGCCGCCCGGCGCGAGCGTCAGGTCGGCCGGCTCGTCCTCGTCGAGCATGAGGGCCACCTCGGCGCCGCCGCGCACGGCCACCACCTCGACCGTGGCCACCCACTCGCCTCGGGGCGGCAGCTGCGCCGACCACGACACCGTGCCGGCTCCGGCGGCGTCGGTGCCGACCGTGCCCGCCGGCCGGGCTCGCACCACCGTGCCGCGCGACCCGTCGTCGGCGCCGAAGCGCAGCTCGCCGCCGACCACGTGCACGGGCGCCGGCGTGCCGGGGGCGCGCCGCTCCTTGACCTCGAACAGCCCGGCCAGGTCGGTGCCCACCGTGATCGTGACGGCCACGGCGCGGGGCAGGCGCGACGGGTTGCGCAGGCGCACCTCGGTCTGCAGGCCGCCGCCCACGCGGTGGCGGCGCCGCACGAGGATGGGGCCCCCGTCGGCCGGCCCACCGCCGCCGGCGCCCCCGTCGGGCATGACCCGGCCCACGAAACGGCCCCGCGAACTGGCCTCGGTGGCCGACGCCAGGGGCTCCACCCGCTCGCCGTCGACCGTGAGCACGAGGGCCGAGCAGATGCGCGTGTCGGCCACGAACACGCCGGCCACGTGCAGGGCGCCGTGGCCGGCGCCGTCGACGTCGCCGGCGTCGTCGCAGATGACGAAGCTCTGCCCCTGCACGAGCGTGACGGCCGTGCGCCCCGTGACCGGGGGAAGGGTCTCCTGGAACGTCCAGGGCGTGGCGGGGGGCGCGGTCACGCCGCTCGTCTAGCCCAGGGGGACGAACGCCGCCACCACGAGCACGCGCCGGAGGCCATCGCCCATGTCCAGCTGCCCGCGCCGCTCGGCCCTTCGCGACGACTTGGGGTCGTCCTGCGACCGCAACTCGTCACAGACGGCGCGCCCGGCGGCCAGGGGCCGCGGCTTGGTCCGCTCGGCCCTCTGAGCCGCACAACTAGCGTGGGCGCCGCCATGCGTCTGGTGATCGGCCGGTGTGCCGTCGACTACGAGGGCCGGCTGGCGGCGCACCTCCCCTGGGCGACCCGGTTGGTGATGGTGAAGGCCGACGGCTGCGTGGCCGTGCACGCCGACGGCGGGGCCTACAAGCCGCTCAACTGGATGAACGCGCCCAACACGCTGGTGGAAGAGCCCGACCGCTGGGTGGTGACGAACCCGCGGGGCGAGCGCCTGGTGGTGTCGTGGCAGGAGGTGCTGGCCGACAGCCGCCACGATCTCGGTACCGACCCCGGCCTGATGAAGGACGGCGTGGAGGCCGACCTGCAGGAGCTGTTGGCCTCCACCCCCGAGGTGCTCGGGGCCGGCACCGTGCTGGTGCGGCGCGAGTACCCCACCGATATCGGGCCCGTCGACCTGTTGTGCCGCGACGGCGGCGGGGCGGTGGTGGCGGTCGAAGTCAAACGGCGGGGCGAGGTCGAAGGCGTGGAGCAGCTCACGAGATACGTCGAGCGGCTCGGGCGCGACCCCAGCCTGGCCCCCGTCGGCGGCGTGCTGGTGGCCCAGGCGATCCGACCCCAGGCACGCGTCCTGGCCCAGGCGCGGGGCTTTCGCTGCGTGGAGATCGACTACGACGAGCTGCGAGGCCGGCGCGCCCCGGAGCTCCGTTTGTTCTAGAACAACCCCCCGTCGGGGAACGCGTCCCCGTCGTCAACCTGATCGGAGGAGCCGTGCCCAACGTGGACAGCACCGTGGAGAGCGCTCGCCAGGCCGTCGTGGGCACCGCCGAGCAGGTCGGCGCCCTCGCCGGGGCGGCGTGGGAGCAGGCCCAGGAGTTGGCGGGTGAGGCCCGCCAGGTCGTCGAGGAGGACGTGGTCGCCCCCATCAGTCGCGTCATCAAGGAGCGCGTGTCGTCCGACGAGCCGTCGGGGCCCTCACCGTGGCTTCTCGCCGTCGTGGCCGTGCTCATCATCGTCATCGGCGGCGGCATCGTCTTCCAGCGGCGCCGCCAGGCGGCCGAGCGCGAGGTCCAACGGGCCGGTGCGGCCACACCCGACGCGGCCGCCGAGGCCTATGCCGCCGGCCTCACCGCCGCCGGCTAGCTGGCGTCAGGCGTAGCGGCAGAGGCCCTGGTCGATCACCGTGGTGCCGTCGCCGGTGGCGGTGGTGAACACGGCCTCGCCGTCGCCGGTGCGCCACACCGAGATGGTCAGGCTGTCGCCGGGGTACACCGGCGAGGAGAAGCGCCCCTCCATCGAGCGGAACCGGGCCGGGTCGGAGTCGCACAGCGTGTGGAGCAGGGCCCGGCCGGTGAAGCCGTAGGTGCACAGGCCGTGCAGGATGGGCCGGTCGAAGCCGCCCAGCTTGGCGAAGGCGGGGTCGGTGTGCAGCGGGTTGCGGTCGCCCGACAGGCGGTAGACGAAGGCCTGGTCGGGGGACGTCGTGTAGGTCACGGTGTCGTCGGGGGCGCGCTCGGGCGGGACGTTGCGGGCGCCCGACGGCCCGCGGTCGCCGCCCCAGCCGCCCTCGCCCCGGATGAAGGCCGAGGACGTGAGCGTGTAGAGCGGGCGGCCGTCGGCGGCGTCGACCGCGTCGGTCTCGGTGGCCACCACGGCCGCCTTGCCCTTGTCGTAGATGCCGCTGATGCGGGACACCACGCGCGCCGATCCCTCGGGGGGCAGGGGCTGGTGCAGCGTGACCCCCTGCTGGCCGTGGACGAGCAGCGCGGGGTTGAAGCTGCCGACCTTGCCCATCGCGCTCCCGCGCCCCCAGCCGATGACGACCGGGAAGGTCGGGAAGACGCGCTGGTCGACATCTTTGGTGTTCTCGGTGGTGAAGGCGAGCTCGTCGGCGCCCGCGCCGATGCCGACGGCGTAGAGCAGCGCGTCCTTCGACGTCCACGCCACCTCGATCGGGTCGGACTCGGCGCCGACGGCCTCAGGGTTGATGGGCACGTGATCCCCCATGTCGTTCTGGTTCGAGTGCGGTCGGTGGCGCCGGGCGGGCGCGTCCTGGCGGCAACGCAACCAGACGGCGCCCGGCCGGCGCAATCCGGCGCTATTGCGGCTGGGGCCAGGTGCCGGCTTCGCCGTCCATGCCGGCGTTGCGGCGAGCGTCGGCCACCAGCTTCTGGACGATGGCGCCGAGCTTGGTGGGGTCGTCCACCGCCTCGGTGCGCGGCCCGAGGTGCCAGCCCTCCACCACGGCCAGCCCGTCGCCTGACGCCTGGAACACCCGCCCGGTGACGCCGGCGGCCTCGGGGCTGGCCAGCCACGTCACGATGGGCGCGACCCAGCGGGGGTCGAGGCGGGCCTGGTTCTCGGGGGCGGCCGGGCCCGCGCTGAGACCGGCGGTCATGCGGGTGAGGGCGACGGGGGCGACGGCGTTGACCGTGACCCCGTAGCGGCTCAGCTCCATGGCGGTGATGACGGTGAAGGCGGCGATGCCGGCCTTGGCGGCGCCGTAGTTCGCCTGCCCCGGGTTGCCGTAGATGCCCGAGGGGGAGCTCGTGTTGATGATGCGCCCGTCGACCGCCTCACCGGCCTTGGAGCGCTCCCGCCAGTAGGCCGCGGCCCAGCGCGACGGGGCGAAGGTGCCCTTGAGGTGCACCTTGATGACGGCGTCCCACTCCTGCTCGGTCATGTTCACCAGCACCCGGTCGCGCAAGATGCCGGCGTTGTTGACCAGGATGTGGAGGTCGCCGAAGGCCTCGATGGCCGAGTTCACCAGGCGCTGCGCGCCCTCCCAGTCGCTCACGTCGTCGCCGTTCACCACGGCCTGGCCGCCCATGGCCTCGATCTCCTGCACGACCTGCTGGGCCGGGCTGAGGTCGCTGCCGGTGCCATCCACGTTGACGCCCAGGTCGTTCACGACGACTTTGGCGCCCTGCCCGGCCAGCATCAGCGCGTGCTCGCGGCCGATGCCGCGCCCCGCGCCCGTCACGATGGCGACGCGCCCGTCGCAGATGCCCATCTGTCCTCCAAGCATTCGTCTGTCTGTCAGCGGGCCATCATGGCCCGTGCTCGCCCGCTGCGCCCAGGCAGCCCTAGCCTCGCCGGGTGCGCGTGGCCGATGTCGTGGTCGTCGGCGCCGGTCCCGCCGGGGTGGCGACGGCCGTGCACCTGGCCCGGGCGGGGCGCGCCGTCGTGCTGGCCGACCGGGCCCGCTTCCCGCGCGACAAGTGCTGCGGCGACGGCCTCACGGCCGCCGCGCTGCGGGAGCTGGAGGCGCTCGGCCTCGACCCGGCGGCGGTCGCGCAGTGGACCCCGGTACCGGCGGCGTGGGTGCGCTCGCCCTCGGGCCGCACGGTCGAGCTGCCGCTGCCCGACGGCAACGGGCACGGCATGTTCGCCGTGGTGGCGCCCCGGCTTCACCTCGACGCCGCCCTGGTCGACGTGGCCCGGCGGGCGGGCGTGGACGTCCACGACGGCCACGGCCTGGTGGGCGCCCAGGAACCCGACGGTGAGCGGGTGGTGGTGCACCTCGACGGCCTCGGCCCCGTCATCGCCCGCTACGCCGTCGGCGCCGACGGCATGTGGTCGCCGCTGCGCAAGGCGTTGGGCCTCGGGCAGCCGGGCTACCTGGGCGAATGGCACGCCCTCCGCCAGTACGCCACCGGTGTCACCGGGTCGGCGGCCGAGCGCCTGTGGGTGTGGTTCGAGCCCGAGCTCCTCCCGGGGTACGCCTGGAGCTTCCCGGTGGGCGGCGGGCAGGCCAACGTGGGGTTCGGCGTCTGGCGGGGAGGGGCCG
>JBIOZN010000351.1:0-2266 GCA_044871175.1 Acidimicrobiales bacterium
AGGTTCTCCATGCCGTACGCGAGTTCGTCCTCCACGCGGTCGAGCACGAACGAGGCGCCCGGATCCTGCGGCACGAACGCCACCGCGTCGGCGAGCTTGCGCGGCGGGTACTCCAGGGTGTCGCGACCGTCCACCGTCACCCGGCCCCGGAAGGTTCCGCCGGTGAAGTGGGGCACCAGGCCGTTCGAGGCCCGCAACAAGGTGGACTTGCCGGCCCCGGTCGGCCCCACCGCCAGCGCGAACGTGCCTTCATCGATGTCGAGCGTGACCTCGGCGAGCGCGTCACGCGACGTGTCCGGGTAGCGGAACCGCACGTCCTCGAACCGCAGGGCGTGATCGCTCATGCGTCGGCCCTCTGCCGGGGGAGGACGCCTGGCACCGCCAACAGGGCGATCGTGGCGATCAGCACCGGTTCGGCGTCCGGCCAGGTGAGCGGGAACGTCGACGGATGGAGGCCTCCACGGCCGGTGAACGCCGCCACCATGAACACGCCCGCCGCCATCAGGGCGCACACGGTCATGACCACCGCCCCCGTGGACCATCGCGCCGGTCGGTAGCGCGACCGTCGTCCGCGGCCGTGGCCCCGCGCGTCCATGCTCTCGGCGAGGGTCACGGCCTCGTCCATCCCGGTCTCCAACACGGGGACGGCGAGCGCGGGGAGGGTTCGCCAGCCGGCGGTGCTCAGGCCCCGCATGCGTTGGGCTTCGCGTACCTGCCCCACCATGGCGATCGTGCGCGGGGTGATCGAGAGCGCCAGCGCCGCCGCGAGCGCGGGCTCGTGGAACCGCCGCGGCGCCAACCGCACCACGCCGAAGGGATCGGTCACGGCGTTGAACGTGCCGAACACCACCAGCAGGGTGGCGAGCCGGGCTCCCTCCAGCGCCGCGAACGCCACGCTGCTGGCGTCGACCGTCCCGAAGAACACGAGGGCCGTGCGCACCGCCATCGTCACCAGCCCGGCGATCGCGAAGACCCGGAAGGAGCGAGCCATGGGGCCCGGGATCCGCTGCGCGGCGTAGACGAACCACGCCACCGCCACGATCATCGCCAGGTAGAACGGATCGGTCGTGGTGAACGTCACCAGCCCGGCGCAGGTCGCCCACACGAGCCAGGCTGCCGGGTGCATCCTGCTACCCGCCTCCCCGGGCGATCTGGCGCCGTCGCAGGAACCAGCCGCCCGCGCCCAGCGCGGCAACCGCCACGAGGGCCAGCAGGGCGCCGATCGGTGGGCCGTCGTCTGTGTCATCGGTGACGCCGGCCGCCAGGGCGGTCGCGGGCGAGGCCTCCACCACCTCACCGGTGGACGGATCCACCTGGGGGGAGCGGTCCTTGGCATCGTTTCGGTGTGCCCCGTTCGGCCTGGAGGAACCGTGGGGGGACGCGGATGCGTTGATGGAGGGGGTCGACGTCGCACCGGCGGGCCCCGACCCGGTGCCTCCGGCGGTCCCGCCGTTCCCGTCGCCGATCCCGCCGGTGCCACCGCCGTTGCCGTCACCGTCGCCCCCGCCTCCGCTGCCGGGCGACGGTGGAGGCGTCGGTGAGGGGGTCGGGTCCTTGCAGACGTCGTCGAATCCGAGGGCGGGCGGAGCGGTGTGGGTGGTGCCCGAGTCGCCCGAGCCCCACACCCACCCCTCCATGTCACCGTTGCCGATCGAGGCCGACCCCGCCCCCGAACCGGCCCAGCTCCATCCCCCGGAGCCGTTGCCGTGCCAATACCCCCAGAAATCCGGATACGAGCCGAAGCAGTCGCCGCCGCTCACGCCCACGCCGGCGAGCTGACACACGGCCTGTCCACCGAACCCGAGCTGGTACTGCAGCCCGAACTGCGAGCCTGCGAGCTGCACCAGGTGGATCCCGGTCACGCTCGACGCATCGAGTGCCACGCAATACGTAGTGGTCTGCGATCCCGTGTTCACGACGAGGGCCGCGTGCGATGACCCGGTCGCCTCAGCGGCGCACGCCGGCGCCGATCCCGCCACCGCCGGCGCAAAGGCCGGGATGGCGAGGATCAGACCGAGCGTGAGGGTCCGCAGGCGACGCATGGTTCAGCAGGGCACCGCCGCCGGCGCCGGCCCCGTGACGGGCCCGCTCAGCGGGAACGGGGTGCGCAACAGCCCGGGGATCGCGCCGATCGTGGCTCCCACGTCGGGGTCGCCCTTCACGTCGCCGTCCCAGGTGTACGCCCAGGCGCCACAGGCCGGGTACTGCAGGGCGCGCAGCGACTTCAGGCCGCCGGTCGGGATCGGCTCGCCGCCGGCGACGTAGG
>JBIOZN010000352.1:0-5282 GCA_044871175.1 Acidimicrobiales bacterium
TTGCTCGATGCGCTCGATCTCGTCGGCCGTGAGCGGGGCGTAGTGGCTGAAGTCGAAGCGCAGCCGGTCGGGCGCCACCAGCGAGCCCGCCTGCTTGACGTGGTCGCCCAGCACCTGGCGCAGGGCCCAGTGCAGGACGTGGGTGCCGGTGTGGTTGCGGCGGATGGCGGCCCGGCGCTCGCCGTCGATGGCCAGCTGCGCTTCCTGGCCGGGGGTGACGGTGCCCGCGGCGATGCGACCGGTGTGGCGGCGCAGGCCGGGCAGGGCGTAGGTGGTGTCGAGCACCTCGACCCGGCCGGTGGGCGTGGTGATGGTGCCGGTGTCGCCCACCTGGCCGCCGGACTCGGCGTAGAAGGGCGTGCGGTCGACGAACACCTCGACGGTGTCGGCCCCGTCGTCGCCGACAGGGAGGACGGCCAGGATGCGGCCCGTCCCCTCGTCATCGGCGTAGCCCGTGAACTCGCTGGGGCCGAACTGCTCGACCAACTCGCGGTAGGCGTCGACGCGCTCGTCATCGACGACACCGGCCCGGCCGGCCGCCCGGCGCGCCTCCTGGGCCCGGCGCTGCTGGGCCAACATCTCCAGGTCGAAGCCCTCCCGGTCGACCTTCACGCCGCGCTCTTCGGCGATCTCGGCGGTGAGCTCGATGGGAAAGCCGTAGGTGTCGTGCAGGGTGAAGGCGGTGGCGCCGGGCAGCTCGGTGAGCCCGCCCTCGCCCAGCTCGCGATCGAGGATGGTGAGGCCCGTCCTGAGCGTGTGGCGGAAGCGCTCCTCTTCCCGCGTGATGACCCCGACGATGAAGTCGCGCTGCTTCACCACGTCGGGATAGGCCTCGCCCATGATGTCGATGGCGGTGTCGGCCAGCGCCGGCAGCACCAGCTTCTCGGCCCCCAGCCGGTAGGCGTGGCGCACGGCGCGGCGGATGATGCGCCGCAGCACGTAGCCCCGGCCCTCGTTGGAGGGGAACACGCCGTCGCCCACCAGCATGGCGCTGGAGCGGGCGTGCTCGGCCAGGACGCGGACGCTGAAGCTCTCGCGGTCGTCGTAGTCGCCGGGGATGTAGCCGGCGCCGGTGAGCGAGCGGGCCTGCTCGACCAGGGGCGCCAGCAGGTCGGTCTCCCACACGCCGTCGACGCCCTGGACGAGGGCGAGGATGCGCTCGAGGCCGGCGCCGGTGTCGATGTTCCGCTTGGGCAGCGGGGTGCGGGTGCCGTCGGCCGCCTGGTCGTACTGCATGAACACCAGGTTCCAGAACTCCATGAACCGTTCGCCCGCCGGGTCGTGGAGCGGGCCGCCCTCGGGGCCGTAATGGGGGCCGCGGTCGATGTGCAGCTCCGAGCACGGCCCGCACGGGCCGGTGTCGCCCATCTGCCAGAAGTTGTCCTTGTCGCCCAGGCGCTGGATGCGCTCCATGGGGATGCCGACGACGTCGTGCCAGATCTGCTCGGCCTCGTCGTCACTCTCGTGGACCGTGATCCAGATGCGGTCGCCGTCGAAGCCCAGGCGCTCGGTGGTGAACTCCCACGCCCACGGGATGGCGGCTTCCTTGAAGTAGTCGCCGAAGCTCCAGTTGCCCAGCATCTCGAAGAACACGAGATGGCGGGCGGTGCGGCCGACGTCGTCGAGGTCGTTGTGCTTGCCGCCGGCCCGGGCGCACTTCTGGGAGTTGGTGACCCGCGGCCACGGTGGCGGCTCGTCACCGACGAAATAGGGCTTGAACGGCACCATGCCGGCGACCGTGAACAGCACGGTGGGGTCGTGGGGGATCAGGCTGGCCGACGGCACCACCACGTGGTCGCGCGCGGCGAAGAAGCCGGTGTAGGCGCGGCGCAACTGGTCGGCGGTGAGCGGTGCAGGCATGGTCCGAGCAGGCTACCGGGAGGCTTCGGCGTCGCTGCCGGGGGGTTTGCGCCTCTCGTCGGGCCCGGTGTCGGGCGCGGCGTTGGGCCCGGTGCGGGGCCCGGGGTCGGGCCCGGTGCGGGGCCCGGGGTCGGGCCCGGTGTCGAGCGCGGCCCGCAGCTCGGCCTCCCGCTGGCGCATGGCCGTGCGGCCCTCCCGGACGGCCGCGGCCACGTCGCCCGCCCGCTGGCGCACACGAGCGCCGCTGTCGCGCACGACGGCGGCGGGGCGGTAGCGCTGGGCGGCGGCCCGAGCCTTGCGCTTGGCGTAGGCCGAGGCGCCGATGCCCGCCGCCGCCCCGGCGAGGAACCAGCGGGCGCGGGTCACCATGGCTCGCGGGGCGGGGTCAACGGCCCGGGCGGCGGAGGCGCCGGGCCGCCTGCTGGGTGCCGGAGGCCAGCGCCACGGTTTTGATGACGGGACGGGACAGGGCGACCTTGGCCACCCGGGTGGCGCCCTCGACGTTGTTGGAGATGGCCTCGGCCGAGCCGAGGACGCGGTCGAAGCGGTCGAGGTCGGCCCGGGCGGTGTCCACCGTGGCGCGCAGCTCGTCGGCTTGGGTCGAGAGGCGGCCGAGCGTCGCCTGCACCGCCTGCAGCGCCTGCAGCACCCGGGCCAGGACGAGGACGAGGGCGGCGAAGGCCAGCGCGCACAGCACCGTGGCCACCACCAGGGCGAGGTCGCCGGCGCTCACGGGTGCACCCTCAGGTCGTGCAACGAGATCAGCTCGTGCAACATAACGGGGCACCGGTGAGCGCTTCGCCGCTTCGAGGCGAAGAAGGCGCCGTGCCCATGGAGCTCGCTTCGCTCGCTCACTGGGCCGGCCCGTCGGGGCGCAGGCGCGCCCGCACCTCGCGCTCGAAGCCGTGCTCGGACGGCTGGTAGTAGGTGCGGTCGGCCACGTCGTCGGGTCGGTACTGCTGGGGCACCCAGCCCCGCGGATCGTCGTGAGGGTACTCGTAGCCCTCGCCGTGCCCGAGCCGGGCGGCGCTGCGGTAGTGGGCGTCGCGCAGGTGCAGGGGCACCTCGCCGCCCTTGCCGGCGCGCACGTCCTCGGCGGCCGCCCACAGGCCGAGGGCGGCCCGGTTGCTCTTGGGGGCCGTGGCCAGGTGGACGACGGCCTGGGCCAGGTTCAGCGACGCCTCGGGCAGGCCGACGAACTCCACCGCCCGGGCGGCGGCGTCGGCCACGACGATCGCCATCGGGTCGGCCATGCCCACGTCCTCGCTGGCCAGGATCACCAGGCGGCGGGCGATGAAGCGGGCGTCCTCGCCCGCCTCCAGCATGCGGGCCAGCCAGTAGAGGCCGGCGTCGACGTCAGAGCCCCGGATCGACTTGATGAAGGCACTCACCACGTCGTAATGGTCGTCGCGGCCGTAGCGGATGGCGCGGGTGCCGAGGGCGGCGCGGGCGTCGTCCATGGTGACGTGCGCGGGGCGGGCACCGTCGTCGGCGCGGTCGTCGGTACGGTCAGCGGCCAGCGCGACCGCGACCTCCAAGGCCGTGAGCAGTTGGCGCCCGTCGCCCGCGGCTCGGTCGATCAGGTGGGCGAGGGCGTCGGGGTCGGCGGTGGCGCGCTCAGCTTTCAGTCCTCGTTCCGCCAGCGTCGTGAGCGCGGCGGCGTCGAGGGGCTCGAGGCGGAACAGCGTCGAGCGGGACAGCAGCGGCGGGTTGACCTCGAAGTAGGGGTTCTCGGTGGTGGCGCCGATGAGGACGATGAGGCCGTCCTCGACGGCGGGTAGCAGGGCGTCCTGCTGGGCCTTGTTGAAGCGGTGGATCTCGTCGAGGAACAGCGTGGTGCGCTGGCCGCGCTCCCCCAGGCGGCCGCGGGCCCGCTCGATGACCTCGCGGACGTCCTTCACCGACGCGCTCACGGCCGACAGTGATTCGAAGGCGGCCGCCGACGTGGCCGCGATGACGCGCGCCAGCGTGGTCTTGCCCGTGCCCGGCGGGCCCCACAGGATCGCCGAGGTGAGCCGGTCGGCCTCGATGAGCGCCCGCAACGGTTTCCCCGGGGCCAGCAGCGCCTCCTGGCCCACCACTTCGTCGAGCGTGCGCGGCCGCAGCCGGGCCGCCAGCGGTGCCTGGGCCGCCAGCCGCTCCTCCGCCGCCGCCCCGAACAGGTCGCCCGACCGGCTGCCAGCCACCGCAACGACGCTACCCGGACCCTGGGTTTGCACCCTGAGCGCCCACTAGTGGCGGTCAGGCTGCAAACGCATCCAGGGCGCGGCGGATCTGGTCGACGATCTCGGCATCCGACATCGCCGGGATGATCTCCAGCGGTCTCCAGCCGAGCAGGACGATCTCGTTGATGCGGATGCGGTCGTCGTCGTAGCGGGACTTCCACTGGTGCGCCGGCCCCTGCACCTCGATGGCGATGTGCTGCGCGGGATAGGCGAGGTCGATGTAGCGCCGGCGCCCCTGCACCTCGACCCGGTACTGCTGCCGGGGCAATGGCAGCCCCGCGCCCGCGATCAGTCGCAGCACGCGCGTCTCGAAGTCGCTGTCGCCCGGGTCGTAGTCCTTCCATCGAGCGCCGAGCACCCGCTCGACGGTTGCCGGCGATCTGCCCGGACCCCGAGGCAGGCGAGCATTGCAGCGGGCGAGGTCGCGGAGCTTGAGGAGCTTGCGGCGCTGGAGGTCGTCGCAGATCCGGCCCAGCTCGCGGTCGTCGAGTCGCCCGCTGAGGTCGACGACGAGCCGCGCCGCCGACGTGCACGGGATGCCCTGGCGGACGATGCGGTCCTCGTCGAAGATGTGCTTCGACCGGTGGCAGCGGATCCCCTGAAGACGGGTCCAGTGCGGCAGGTCGCCGAGCACCTCGATGAGGTCGACGTCATCGGGAACGGAAGCACCGAGGAGCCGACCGCCCGTCCAGTGCGATGCCAGCACGGGTTGGGCGCACCCGAGCACGGCCCCGAGGACGGCCTGTTCCCATGTCGGTGGCACGCCGGCAACGGCATAGACGCCGGGACGCAGAGCGGTCCAGCGCCCCGTGGCCAGGCGGTACCGGATCTGCTTGTCCGTGAGGCCGAGGTCCAGCGCCTCGGCCCTCGCGATGACGCCATGGTGACGGGCGGCCGCCCGCTCGGCCACTGCGTTGTCGCGCTCAAAGCCAACCATGGGCCCTGAGGGTGCAAACCGGGAGTCGGGCGGAAAGACGGGAGCCGGGTTGTCGCGCTGAGAGCCAACTATGGGCTCTGAGGGTGCAAACCCAGTCAGGTGGTGGGGGGCAGGAGGCGGAGGCCGAGGTCGGCGAGGACCCTGGGGTCGGCGGGCGTGGGGGCGCCGGTCATGGGGTCGGCGCCGGACTGGGTCTTGGGGAAGGCGATGACCTCACGGATGTTGTCCTCCCCCGCGAGGATCGCGGCCAGGCGATCGAT
>JBIOZN010000353.1:0-2447 GCA_044871175.1 Acidimicrobiales bacterium
CGCCATGGCGGCGACCCTAGCGCGAGGGCCTCTCGGCGCCTGGGCGTCGTCTCCCTCGGCCGTTGGTCAGGAGCCGGACGAGCAGGCGCGGCGCCGCCGCCCGGCCATCGCCACCGCGCAACTTTCATCACTCAGCGTCGCCACACGACGGTTACCGACGAACGTGCGCAGTTGCGGCGGGTGGTGCGCGCCTCGGCAGCACTCCGGGTCCAGCCCCGGCTCGGCATGGGGCCGGCGAGCGGCGGGTAGCACTTCGCCCGTGGCGTTCGGCGGTCCCCCCTCCGGCCGCGGACGTCCGGGCGTCCACCCGGTGATCGACCGGGCGGCGGCCTACAGCTGGCGCATCCTCGTCATCGCCGCCTTGGGCGTGGCCGTCCTGTGGCTCATCGGCCAGACCCGGGTGGCGGTGTTCCCCGTCATCGTCGCCCTGTTCCTCACCCGGGCGCTGCATCCCGTCGCCGTGCGCCTGCGCCGCCACGGCTGGCGCCCGGGCCTGGCCGCCGTCACCACCCTGCTGGGGTTCCTCGCCGTTCTCGCCCTCGCCGGCGTCGTGATCGTGCCGACCATCGCGGGCCAGTTCTCCGACCTCGGCCCCACGGTCAACGAGGCGATCGACCACGTCGAGGACTGGCTGGTGGACGACAGCCCCTTCGACGTCTCCCGGGAGGACGTGCAACGGCTGCGCGACCAGGCGGGCGAGCGGCTCACCCAGCTGGTGAGCTCGTCGGGCGGAGCCGTGATCAGCGGGGCGACGCTCCTGGTGGAGATCCTCACCGGCCTCGTCCTGGCCCTGCTGCTCACCTTCTTCATGCTGAAGGACGGCGACCGCTTCGTGGCCTGGGTCGAGGGCTGGACACCGGACCGGCACCGCACGGTGGTGGCGCGCTCGGGCGCCCGGGCGTGGGACACCCTGGGCGGCTACCTGCGGGGGGCGGCCCTGCTGGGCGTGGTGGAGGGCACCATCATCGGGCTGACCCTGTTCTTCACCGGCGCCGGCCTGGCCATACCGATCGCCCTGCTCACCTTCGCCGCCGCCTTCGTCCCCATCCTCGGCGCCATCACCGCCGGCGTGGTCGCCGTGCTGGTCGCCCTCGTGACGGCCAGCTTCGGCGCCGCCATCACCGTCGCCATCGTCGCCCTGCTCGTGCAGCAGTTCGACAACGACCTGCTGGCGCCCGTCATCTACGGCCGGTCCCTGCAGCTGCACCCCGTCGTGATCCTGCTCAGCCTGGTGGCCGGCGGGGCGCTGTTCGGCATCCCGGGGACGTTCCTCGCCGTCCCGGTGACGGCTGTGGTGATCAACGTGGCCAGCGAGGTGCGCTCCCACTCCGGGGCGCGGCCCCCGGCCGAGTCGCAGGCGTGAGGGGGCCGATGGAGGCGGTGATGGCCTGGGCGGCGGCGACGGGATCGGGTGCGGCGGTGACCGCCCGGCCGATCACCAGCACGTCGGCGCCCGCCGCCCGGGCGGCCGCCGGGGTGGCGGCACGCTCCTGGTCATGGGGGTCGGCCCCCTCGGGCCGGATGCCGGGCACGACGGTCAGGATCTGCGGGGCGACCCGGCGGGCCACGGGCAGGTCGGCGGCCGCGCACACGATGCCCGCGCAGCGGCCGCCGACGGCGGTGGTGACGCGTTCGGCCACGAGGGCGGCCGGTGCCTGGCGCTCACTGGTGAGCACGGTGACGGCCAGCGCCTTGGGCTCGGGCAGGCCGGCGGCCGCCGCGCCCTCGCTGAGCCCGTCGACGCCCGCGGCCAGCATCTGCTCGCCGCCCGCGGCGTGGAGCGTGAGCCAGTCGACGCCGAGGGCGCCGAGCACCCGGGCGGCCTTCTGCACGGTGGTGGGGATGTCGTGCAGCTTGAGGTCGACGAAGACCCCGAAGCCCAGGTCGCGCAGGCTGACGATGGCTTCGGGGCCGGCGGCGCTGAACAGCTCCAGCCCGACCTTGACAGTGCCGAACCATGGCTGGAGCTGGGTGGCCAGCCGGAGGGCCTCCACCAGGTCGTCGAGGTCGAGCGCCAGGGCCAACAGGTCCCGGGCCGGCGCCTCGGTCCGCGTGATCACGGGCCAGCCTCCCTCTCGGCGGGCACGCCCCCGACCAGGTCCTGCACCCGTTCGAGGCCGCGCTTCCGGCACCAGTGAACCAGTTGCGTCAACACTTGCCAGGGGGCGCGAGGGTCGGCGAAGGTGGCCGTGCCCACCTGCACCGCACTGGCTCCGGCCAGCAGGAGCTCCACTGCGTCCTCGCCCCGGCTGATCCCGCCGACACCCACGATGGGCAGCGCGGGCAGAGCAGTGTGGACGTCGTGCACCGCCTTCACCGCCACGGGATGGATGGGTGGCCCCGACAAACCGCCGCTGCCGGCACCGAGGACGGGCCGGCGCGCCGCCAGGTCGAGGGCGAGGCCGGGGAGCGTGTTGATCAGGGTCACGGCTTCGGCCCCCCCGGCC
>JBIOZN010000354.1:0-11875 GCA_044871175.1 Acidimicrobiales bacterium
GACTCCGGCGCCCGGCCCCGCCGCCGGCGGCGCCGACCGCGGGTGTCACCGGTGCCGTAGCCCACCAGCACCGGGCCCGAGCCGGCGGCCGTCTCGGTGATGGTGACCAGCGGCGCCCCGACGACGATCTCGTCTCCCGGAGCAGCATGGCAGCGCGTCACCGTGCCGGCGAAGGGTGAGGGCACCTCGACGGTGGCCTTGGCCGTGAGGACGGTGACCAGGGGCTGGTCGATGACGACGACGTCGCCCTCGGCCACCAGCCACTCGACGATCTCGGCCTCGGTGAGCCCCTCGCCCAGGTCGGGCAGGAAGAACGTCTGCTCGGCGGTGGCCATCATGCCCGGACGCCCGCTCATACTCCGACGGGCAGCAGGGCGTCGAGGGCGTCCAGGATCCGGTCCACGTCGGGGCGGTAGAAGCGCTCGAGGGCCGGCGGCGGGTACGGCACGTCGAAGCCGCCGACCCGTCCCACGGGCGCATCGAGGTGGTGGAAGCAGCGCTCGGTGACGCGGGCGGCCACCTCGGCCCCGAAACCGCCGAACACGGGGGCCTCGTGCACCACCAGGGCCCGCCCGGTGCGGGCCACGCTGGCCACCACCGTGGCGTCGTCGAAGGGGGCCAGCGAGCGCAGGTCGACGACCTCGACATCCCACCCCTCGGCCGTGGCCGCCTCGGCCGCCTCCAGCACCACCGGCACCATGCCCCCGTAGCTGAGGACGGTGGCCGACCGCCCCGGCCGGGCCACGACGGCCCGGCCGATGGCGTCGCCCCGGTCGGCGGAGGCCAGCGCGGGTAGGTCGACCTCGGCGGTGCGCCAGTAGCACGCCTTGGGCTCCATGAAGATCACGGGGTCGGGCGCTTCGATGGCGGCGCGCAGCAACGTGTAGGCGTCGGCCGGCGTCGAGGGGGTCACGACGGTGAGGCCGGGGGTGTGGGCGTAGTAGGCCTCCGAGGCGTCGCAGTGGTGCTCCACGCCGCCGATCCCGCCCCCGTAGGGGATGCGCACCACCACGGGCGCCGCCATCGTGCCCCGGGTGCGGTTCCGGAGCTTGGCCAGATGGCTCACGATCTGCTCGAAGGCCGGATAGGCGAAGGCGTCGAACTGCATCTCCACCACGGGCCGGAAGCCGTTCATGGCCATGCCGACGGCGAAGCCGACGATGCCCGACTCGGCCAGGGGCGTGTCGAAGCAGCGGTCGTCGCCGAACTCGGCCGCCAGCCCGTCGGTCACCCGGAACACGCCTCCCAGTCGACCGACGTCCTCGCCGAACACGACCACCCGGTCGTCGGCGGCCAGCGCGTCGTGCAGCGCCCGGTTGAGCGCCGAGGCCATCGAGACCGACGCCATGTCAGGCCTCGGCGGCCGCCAGCTCGGCGGCCAGCTGCGCCCGCTGCTCGTCGAGGGCCGCGCGGGGCCGGGCGTAGACGTGGGCGAACAGCTCCAAGGGGTCGACGGCCGGCTCGGTCGCCATGGCGGTGCGCACCGCCGCGGCGTCGGCCTCGGCGTCGGCCGCGACGGACGCCGCCAGCGCGTCGTCCAGGACGCCCTCGGCCCGCAGCCAGGCCGAGTAGCGGGCGATGGGGTCGCGCTGGGCCCACGCCTCCACCTCGGCGGCGGAGCGGTAGCGGGTGGCGTCGTCGGCGTTGGTGTGGGCCTCCATCCGATAGGTCACCGCCTCCACGAGGGATGGCCCCTCCCCCGCCCGCGCCCGGGCCAGGGCGGCGGCCACGGTGGTGTGCACGGCCAGCACGTCGTTGCCGTCGACCCGATGCGAGGGCACGCCGTAGCCGATGCCCTTGTGGGCGAGGGACGGGGCCGCCGTCTGGCGGGACAGGGGCACGCTGATGGCCCACCCGTTGTTCTGCACCAGGAACACCACAGGGGCGGCGAACACGGCGGCGAAGTTGAGGGCCTCGTGGAAGTCGCCCTCGCTGGTGGCGCCGTCACCCAGGCTGCACAGCACGGCGGCGGTGCCGCCCCGGCGCCGGCCGGCGTAGGCAAAGCCGGCGGCGTGCAGCGCGTGGGTGGCCAGCGGGGTGCACTGGAACGACGTGCGCACGGCGTGCGGGTCGTAGCCGCTGTGCCAGTCGCCCCGGAAGACCCCGAGCACGGCGGCCGGGTCGATGCCCCTTGCGAACAGCGCCTGGCTGTCGCGGTAGGTCGGGAAGAACCACTCCCGCTCCTCCAACGCCAGCACTCCGCCGACCTGGGCGGCCTCCTGGCCTCGGGCCGACGGGAACACCGCCAGGCGGCCCTGGCGCACGAGCGCGCTCGCCTGGGCGTCGAGCCGCCGGGAGCGCACCACGTGGCGGTACAGCGCGACCTGACGGTCGCGGTCGAGGTGGGGGACCGGCCCGGACGCGCGCCCCTCGTCGTCCAGGTACTGCACGAAGGGCGGCTCGGGCAGGAGGCTGCCCGACCGCGAGGGCCGGGTGAGGATCGCCATGGCCGCAATCGTCCTCCGACCGTGGCCGGCCGTCCAGCCGCACGAACAGATGTGAGACGATCGGCACCCGTACACCGTCGAGGAGGGCCGGATGTCCGACAATCGACCCCGCCACGGCCGTCCGCCCACGCCACCGGCGCCGCCCCTCGACGCCGTCGACCGCCGGCTGGTCTCCGAGCTGATGGCCGACGGGCGCCTGTCGGTGCGCGAGCTGGCGGGGCGGATCGGCGTGTCGCGAGCCAACGCCTACGCCCGGCTGGAACGGCTGCACCGCGACGGGGTAATCGAGGGTTATTCGGCCCGGGTCCGTCCCCAGGCACTCGGGCTCGGGATCTCCGCCATCGTCATCGTCGGCGTCGTGCAGAACGGGTGGCGCTCCCTGCGGGCGGCGATCGAGGCGTCGTTCCCCGAGGTGGAGTACGTCGCCCTCACCACCGGGGAGTTCGACATGCTCCTCGTGGTGCGGTGCGACACCATCGAGACCCTGCGTGACGTCGTGCTCGAACGCCTGCACACCACCCCGGAGGTGCGCTCGACGCGCACGCTGTTCATCCTCGACGAGTTCGGTCGCCGCTGGATCTGATGTCTCGGCGCGAATCCCGCCACATATGGCGGATATCGCGCCGAGAGCCGGTGGGGCGGGGCCGAGTGACCGCTTCCCGGGGCGACAGGACCCGTGGCAGGGTGGCGCCCGTGGGGACGCGGGGCCGGGTGATCGCTCGCCGCCTCGCCGTCGTCGCCGTCGTCGTCGTGCAGCTGGGTCTGGTGGTGCGGGGCTACCGGGCCGACCACCGCGAGTTCGCCTTCCAGATGTTCCCGGAGGCGAGCACGTGGCAGGCCGACATCGTGCGGGTCACCGCCGACGGGCGGCGCATCCCGATCGACCAGCCGTGGTTCGGCTACCGCTGGGACGACCTGGCCGGCGAGCGGGGGCTCGGCCATCCCGCCCTCCGCCACCACGCCGACGCCGGGCTCGACAACCAGCTCGCCTTCCTGGCCGCCGCCCTCGACTGGGTGGCCGGGCACACGCCCCGCGACGACGAGACCCGGTACCTCGAGGCCACGGTCACTGCCTGGCACAACGACGACGGGCCCGTGGTGCAGGTGCTGCGCAGCCGGGACCGCCCGTGAACGCGGGCCTGGTGGAGCGGCTCGACACCCTGCTGGGCCGCCCGGTCAACCTGCGCGCCCTCGCCCTGCTGCGGGTTGTGGCCGGCACGGTGGCCGTCGTGCACCTGTGGCCTTTCCTGGCCGACGCCCGGCACGGCCACATCTACCGGGACCGCTTCTTCGAGCCCTACGCCGCCTGGTACCCCGAGCTGCCCCGTTCCGTGTACGTCGCCCTGTTATTCCTGGGCGTGGGCGCCGCCGGGCTGATGGCCCTCGGCGTGGCGACCCGGCTCACCACCAACGTCACCTTCGGAGTCGTCGCCTACAACCTCTTCCTGTCCACCACCCACGTGCACAACAACCGGGCCTTCCTCGTGATCATCCTGGGTGTCCTGGCGGTGTCGCCGTGCGGGGGCGAGGTGGCGCTCGACGTGTGGTGGCGCCGGCGCCGGGCGCTCCCGCCGTTCCCCACGGACGGGCCCGGATGGCCGCTCTGGTTGCTGCGCTTCGAGGTGGCCGTGCTGTACGGGGCCTCCGGGACGAGCAAGCTGCTCGACCCCGACTGGTTCGGCGGCACGGTGACCTGGATGCGCACCGTGGGCGTGCGCGACCGCGTGGTCGCCTCGCCCCTGCCCGGCTGGGCCGACACCCTGCTGTTCGACCGCGGCTTCCACACCGTGGCCGCCAAGGTCATCATCGCCACCGAGCTGTTCCTCGCCGTCGGCCTGTGGTGGCGGGCCACGCGGTACGCGGCCGTGTGGCTGGCGGTGTGCTTCCACGTCGCGATCCAGCTCACCGCCGACGTGGAGACGTTCTCCTATCTGGCCCTGGGCACGCTGGTGATCTGGGCCGTGCCCTCGACCCGTGACCGCGTCCTGGTGGTCGATCCCGCCGGGCGGTACGGGGCGCCGTTGGCGCGCCTCGTCGCCGGACTCGACTGGCTGGCGCGCTTCCGCATCGAGACGGGCCCGGCGGGGGGCGGCATCCGGGTGATCGACCGGGACGGCCGGGTGCGGGCGGGGCCGGCGGCGGTCGCGTTCGCCCTCAGCCGGCTGCCGGCGACGGCGTTCCTGGCCCTGCCCGTCCTGGGGGTGCTGGACCGGCGGCCCGTGCACCGCCCGCGGCGCGACCGGGCGCGGCCGGCGGCGGTCGGCGGGGCGTGAGCATCGGCCGGACGGCGGCTCGCCGCGTCGCCCTCGCCGCCGTCGCGCTGGTGGCGGCCACGCTGACCGTCGTCCTCGTGCTGGCGCCGCCCGAGCGCTGCCCGGCGGTGACGGGAGACGACCTGCGCGCCTCGGCGGGGGCGGCCGTCGACTGGTTCGCGCGCAACCAGAACGCCGACGGCACATGGCTGTACGAGTACGACGCCGCCGCCGACCGGGTCATCCCCGGGTACAACACCGTGCGCCACAGCGGCGCCGTGATGGGCCTCTACCAGGCGGCGACGGCAGGAGTGCCGAGGGCGTTCGAGTCCGCCGAGCGCGGGTTGGCCTGGTCCCTCGACCACCTGGTCGAGCGCGACGGGTGGACCGCCGTGCTCGACGGTGCGCAGGCGCCGGCAGGAGGCACGGCCCTGCTGGTGGCCGGGCTGGTCGAGCGACGCGAGCTCACCGGCGACCACCGCTATGACGACCTGCTCGAGCGCATGGGCCGCTCCCTGGTCGCCCAGACCGAGCCCTCGGGCGCGGTGCTCGCCTTCTACGACCTGCCCGCGGCGTCGCCCCGGGCCGGCGAGTACTCCAAGTACTACACGGGCGAGACGTACTGGGCCCTGGCCCGGCTCCACAGCACCTTCCCCGCCGCCGGGTTCGGACCGGTGGCCGACCGCGTGGGCGCCTACCTGGCCACCCAGCGGGACCGGGCCGAGGACCGCTGGCCACCCGTGCCCGACCACTGGGTGGGCTACGGGCTGGCCGAGACTGTCGGCTGGCCCGACCGGCCGCCGGAGCAGCCGCTCACTCCCGACGAGGTCGACTACGCCCGGCGCCAGGCCGGGCTGTTCGGGTTCCAGGCGCGGTGGGTGAGCCAGCGCTTCGGCCCGTGGGGTGTCGCCGTGCGGGGCGACCACGTCCCGCGGGGAGGGGGCTACGGCGTGGTGGGCGAGGCGTTGACCGGGCTGTGGCGCGTCGCCGCCGTCGAGCCGCGCCTGGCTTCGGAGCAGGGAGCGATCGGTGCCCGGGCGCTGTGCATCGCCGGCCTGGCCGTGCGCGCCCAGACGACACCGGCCGAAGCGGCCGCCTTCGCCGCCCCCGACCGGGTGGCGGGCGCCTGGTTCCGCCACGGCGTGACGCGCATGGACGACCAGCAGCACGCCCTCGACGCCCTGTTGCGCACGGTCGCCATCGCCGACGCGCAAGCGGCGGGGTTGGGCGACACGTCCTCTTCGCCGACGGGGCCGGCCACGTCGGCGTCGGGCACGTCGGCATCGGGCTCGGCCTCGGCGGCGGCGTCCTCGGGGTCGGCGGCCGCGTCCTCGGGCTCGGCCACGTCGGCGTCGGCCTCGACGGCATCGGCGGCCGCGTCCTCGGCCTCGGCCTCGGCCTCGTCGGCCTCGACGGCATCGGCATGGCTGTGGGGCGTGGCCCTCGTCGCCGCCTGGAACCCCGCGCGCGTCTGGTGCGGCCTTCCCCGCGCCGGGCCGGTGCGGTTCCGGGCACGGATGGCTGCGGCCGGTGGCGCCGCCGGGTCGGTGCTCGCGCTGGCCTTGGCTCTGGCGGTGGCCGCCTTGGCCGCCGCCCTCGACATCAGCGCCGCATCGCTCGCCGTCGCGGTTGGCGTCGTGGCCGGCGTGGGCGCCATCGTCGCCGTGCTGGGCCGCCCGCCCTCCCCCCAGCCCGCGTTGGCCGGTGCCCGGGCCGCGCTCGTGCCCGTGGCCGTCCCGCTGGTCGCCAACCCCGCGCTCGTTCTGCTGGCCGCCGGCAGCGTCGCCGACGTCGGGATCGGGCCCGTTCTCCTCGCCGTCCTCGCCGCCATGGCGCTCCTCGTCGGGCTGGCGGTGCTCGTTCCGATGGGGCGCGTGCCCGACCGGGTCATGGCGTGGGCGGCGCGCACGACGGGGGCCGTGCTCCTTTTGACCGCGGTGCTCCTGGTGATCGACGGCGTCCTCGCCGTCTGAACGCGCCGCACCGCCGCCGCGAGGTCAGTACTCGATGCCGCGCCGGGCGCGAATGCCGGCGTCGTAGGCGTGCTTCACCTTGCGCATCTCGGTGACGGTGTCGGCCACGGCGATCAGTTCGGGGGCGGCGTCGCGCCCGGTGATCACCACGTTGGTGCGCTCGGCCCGGTCACGGACGGCGGCGACGACCCGCTCCGCCGGAACCCACCCGAAGGTGATGGCGTAGGTGAGCTCGTCCAGGACGAGGAGGTCGTACTCGCCGCTGGCCAGCTTGGCCTCGGCCACGTCCCAGGCGTGCACCGCCTTGGCCGCCGTCTCGTCGAGGTCGGTCGACTCCCAGGTGAACCCGTCGCCCAGGCTGTGCCACTCCACCCCCAGGTGGTCGGCCAGCTTGCGTTCGCCCGTGTGCCACTCGGCCGACTTGATGAACTGCACGACGCCCACACGCCAGCCGCGGGCCCAGGCGCGCCCCATGACGCCGAAGGCGGCCGACGACTTGCCCTTGCCGTCGCCGGTGTTCACCAGCACCACCGAACGCGCCGCCACGGGCATGGACGGTAGAGCCTCGGGCAGGATGGAGCGGTGCCGACGGCGCCGGGCCTGGACATCACTGTCGTCGTCACCGGCTGCGCCGATGCACACCGCCGGCTGCTCGCCCTCATCGACGGACTGGACGACCCCGGCGCCCGGGCGCCCAGCCGCTTGCCGGACTGGAGCGTCGGGCACGTCCTCACCCACCTGGCCCGGAATGCCGACAGCCACGTGCACGCCCTGGACGGCGCCCGTCGCGGCGTCCCTGTCCACCGGTACCCGGGTGGTCCGGCGCAGCGAGCGGGGGACATCGCCGCCGGTGCCGGCCGGCCGGCGGCCGAGCTGGTCGCCGACGTGCGCGCCAGCATCCAGCGCCTGGAGGCGGCCTGGGCGTCGGTCGCCGAGACGGACTGGGCGGGCGCCTTCCTCGACCATGACGGGACCGAGGCGGCGGTCGTGTGGCTGCCGTTCCTGCGGTGGCGGGAGGTCGAGTGCCACAGCGTCGACCTCGACCGCGGCGCCGAACCCGAGGCCTGGCCCGACGCCTACGTCGCCGAGGAGCTCCGGCAGGCCGAGGCCGAGCTGGGGCCGTTCCCGCCGGCGGCGCAGGCGCTGGCGCCGTGGGAGCGGGCGGCCTGGGTGATGGGCCGGCGGGCGCCGGCCAGGCTCGAGCCGGTACCCCAAGTGGTTTTGACCGGAGCCGCGGGTGGTACGGGGCCGCTGGCCGCCGCCCTCGCCGCGTTGGTGGCGACCGACGCCGACGCCGCCACCGCCGCCCGCGCCCGCCAGCTCACCCTGGCCAAGCCGCCGGGCGCCCTCGGCCAGCTCGAGCGGCTCGGCGAGCAGCTCGCCGCCCTCGCCCGGCGCTGCCCGCCGCCCGTACCGGCGCCGGTCGCCGTCGCCGTCTTCGCCGCCGACCACGGCACCGTGGCGCAGGGCGTGACGCCGTGGCCCCGGGAGGTCACCGCCCAGATGGTGGCCACGTTCCTCGACGGCGCCGCCACCGTCAACGCGCTGGCCCGCCAGGTGGGGGCGGCGGTCACGGTGGTGGACGTGGGCGTGGCCACGCCGCTGGCGCCCGTGGCCGGCCTGCGCGCCGCTCGCGTCCGGGCGGGTACCGGCGACATCGCGGTCGAGCCGGCGATGACGAGCGTCGAAGCGGCCGCCGCCCTCGACGTCGGCGCGGCCGTCGCCGCCGACCTGGTGGCGGCGGGGGCGCGCGCCCTGGTGGCCGGGGACATGGGGATCGGCAACACGACAGCGTCGGCTGCCCTGGTGGCGGCGCTGACGGGCCGGCCGGCCGTCGCCGTCACCGGGCGCGGCACGGGGATCGACGACGCCATGCTGGAACGCAAGACGGCGGTGGTGGCACGGGCCGTGGCCCGGGCCGGCTCGAACCACGACCCCCTGACGCTCGTGGCCGAGCTGGGCGGACTCGAGCTCGCCGCCCTGGCCGGCTTCGTCGTCGGCGGCGCCGCCGCCCGCGTGCCGGTCGTGCTCGACGGCGTGGTGACGCTGGCGGCGGCTCTGGTCGCCCACGGCCTGGACGCCCGCATCCTCGGCTACTGCATCGCCGGCCACCGCTCGCCCGAGCCGGGGGCGTCGGCCGCCCTCGAGCACCTCGGGCTGGTGCCTCTGCTCGACCTCGGCCTGCGCCTCGGCGAGGGTACGGGCGCGCTCCTCGCGGTCCCGCTGGTGCAGGCCGCGGCGCGGGTGCTGGGCGAGGTCGCCACGTTGGACGCGGCTGGCGTCGGCGCTCCCCAAGGGGGACGCTAGGGGGCGTGAGGAGGGCTCTGTCCCGCTGGTCCCGGCGGGTGCCGGTGATGCTGGCCGTCGTCCTCGTCGCGCTGGTGGCCGCGGCGGCACCGGCGGCGGCCCACGCCGAACTGGTGAGCAGCGACCCGAGCCCCGGCGCCGTGCTCGCCACTCCGCCGGCGGCCGTCACCCTCGAGTTCGACGAGGAGGTCGAGGCCGTCCTCGGCGGCATCCGCGTCGTCGACGCCAACGAGGTGCCCGTGGACGTGGGCGAGCCGCGCCACGACGGCGGCGATCCCAACCGCATCCGCGCCAACCTGCCCGACCTGAACGACGGCACCTACGTCGTCGCCTGGCGCGTCACCTCGGCCGATTCCCATCCGGTGAAGGGCGCCTTCACCTTCCAGGTCGGGGCGGGCAGCGCGGCCGACACCCGCGCCCTGGTCGCCGGGCTGCTCGAAGGCTCAGGGGGCGGCGCCGCCGGCACCGGGCTGGACGTGGCGCGCTTCGTCGGCTACGTCGGTGTCGCCCTGCTGGCCGGCGCCCTGGTGGCCCTGGGCCTGGTGTGGCCGGGCGGCGCGGGCCGACCGGGAGTGCGGCGTCTGGTGACGGCCGGCTGGGTGCTCAGCGTCGTGGGCGCGGTCGGCGCCTTCGCCCTGGAGGGGCCCTACGCCACCGGGCGAGGTCTGGGCCAGGCCTTCGACACCGACCTGTGGTCGGCGGTGGCCGACACCCGCTTCGGCCGGGCCACGCTCGTGCGCGCCGTGCTCCTCGGCGTCGGCGGCGGGGTGCTGCTCCTGACCCTCCGGCGGGCCCGGGCGGCGTGGTGGCGGGCCAGCGCCGCCGGGCTGTTGGTTCTCGTCGCCCTCGCCGTGGCCCTCGCCGGGCACGCCGGCACCGAGCGCCTGCCGGGCCTCGGCATCGCCGCCGACATCGTGCACGTGAGCGCCATGGCCGTCTGGTTGGGCGGGCTGGCGCTCCTCGGCCTCATCGGCCTGCGGGGCCCGGCGACGACCCCTACACCGGCCCGCGCCGGCGCCGCGCCGCCCGGCGCGACGCCGTCCGGTGATGCCCCGCCGCCCGCCCGCAGTGTGGGTGCCGCCAGCGCGGCGGAGATGCGGGCGCCGCTCGAGGACCAGGAAGAGCTGGCCGCCTCGCCCGGCGACGACGGGTCCGGGCCGCGCCTGCACCGCTGGTCCACGGTCGCCGCCACCTGCGTGGGGGCGCTCGTGGTATCGGGGGTAGTCCAGGCGTGGCGGCTCGTGGGCGGGCTCGACGCCCTCGTCTCCACGTCCTACGGACGCACGCTGCTGGTGAAGACCGCCCTCGTGGTGGCCATGGTGGGACTGGCGGCCGGGGCTCGCCGGGCGCTGCAGCGCCGTGAGGGCGTCTCGTTGCGGCAGTTCGTGCGCGACGAGCTCGCCTTCGGCGTCGGCATCCTGGCCGTCACCGCCGTCCTCACCGGTACCGCGCCCGCCCAAGCCACCACGGCCCAACCGTTCAGCACCACGGTCGTGGAGAACAGCGTCATCGCCGACATCACGATCGACCCGGCGCAGGCGCAGGCACCCAACCTGCTCCATCTGCTCCTCACCCCGCCCGGGGGCAGCCTCCAACGCATCGCCGACGTCGAGGTCCGCTTCACCCTGCCTGCGCGCGACTTCGGCCCGCTGCCCGTGCCGGTCGAGCCCGCCGGCCCGAACCACTGGGTCGCCTCGGGCGTGGTGCTGCCCTACGCCGGTGACTGGCGCATGGAGATCGTGGCCCAGGTGAGCCAGTTCGACCAGGTGCGCCTGGCCGCCACTGTGCCCATCCGCTGAGCCAGCCGGTGACGCGCCCGTGAGCTCACCGCGCCGCCGCTAGCACCCGGGAGCGGGGGGGCGGGTGATCGGCGACCCACCAGAGGAGCACCAGGGCGACCAGTTCGAGGACGTGATGGGCCTCGCCCAGCGCGCCGACGTTGCCGTCGGCGACGTCGAGGGCCGTCGTCGCGACCGTGCCCGCCACCACCGCCAGGGCCACCGGCAGCAGGGCACGAGCGCGCTGGGGGCGCCATGCGGCCACGATCAGGCCGACGGCCAGCGCGGCCGACAGGACGCCGAGGTGACGGGCGATGTGCGCCGAGGCGCCGGCCTCCTCGCCCAGCAGGATCCGGGGCAAGGCGAGGACGAGCTCGGTGAGGGCGACCACGAGCAGGGCGGCGCGCGCCCAGTCGGCCGTCCGAGCGGGTCGGGCGCGAGCGAGGATGGCTTCCGACAGGTCGGGCACCGGCTCGGCGGCGCGCACGCGTACGGCCCGGTGCAGGCGAGCGAGCCGGGCGGCGTAGGCCCGGCAGCGGACGCACCCGGCGAGGTGGGCGTCGACGCGAGCCGCGTCGAGGACCGACTCGTCGCCGTCGAGCCGGGCCGACAGCATCTCGTGGGCGGCGGAGCAGTCGAGGCGGTCCACGCCCCAGAAGTCGCCCCCAGGCGACCACTGGTTCCGGTCGGTTGGTTCCGGTGGTCGCGCACTGGTCGCCCCGACGGGGCCTGCGCCGGTCTTTGTGACGGGTTGGGGTTGCAGGACGACCCCAATTCTCCACAGACGGCGCCACGGCCGCCCGCCTGGTGACCGCTGGTTCCGGTCGGTCGCGGCCACCATGGCCGCGTGGATGAGCTCACGCGCCTCGCCCTGGCCGCCGGAGGGGGGGACGAGGCCGCCCTGGCGGAGTTCGTCGGCCGGTCCCAGGCCGAGGTGTGGCGGCTGTGCGCCCACCTGGGGGGGCGAGCGGCGGCCGACGACCTCACCCAGGACACGTTCGTGCGCGCCATCGGCGCCCTCAGCCGCTTCCGGGGCGAGGCCAGCGCCAGGACCTGGCTGCTCTCGATCGCCCGGCGCGCCTGTGCCGACCACGTCCGCCGGCGGGTCCGTCGCCGCG
>JBIOZN010000355.1:0-10919 GCA_044871175.1 Acidimicrobiales bacterium
CCACCAGTGGCGGTACGGCCTGGACGGAACGCTTCTGGGCGTCCCGTTCCGCAAAGGCGTGCAGGGCAACGGGGGTATGCCGCCCGACTTCGACCCGGCCCGGCACGGCCTCGTGCGTCTGCGCGTCGCCCGCCGCCACGGCGTCGTGTTCGCCACCCACTCACGGGCGACACCACCGCTGGAGGACTTTCTCGGCCCGGAGATGCTCACCTGGTTCGACCGGGTGTTCGCCGGCCGACCTCTGCGGATCCTCGGCCGGCTGCGCCAGCGCATCCCGGCCAACTGGAAGTTGATGCTGGAGAACATCAAGGACCCGTACCACGCCAGCCTCCTCCACGTCTTCCTCGTGACGTTCGGCTTGTTCCGGGCCGATCAGCCCTCCGAGGTACGCATGGACGCCAGCGGCGCCCACGCCGTGCTCGTGTCCCGGCGGGCCACCGGCGCCCCGGCCACGACGGCCACCGTCGAGATGGCTTCCTATCGGGCCGATCTCCGTCTCGCCGACGCCCGCCTGCTCGACCCCGTCCCCGAGTTCCCCGGCGACGCCACGGTGGTGATGCAGACGATCTGGCCCAACCTGATCGTCCAGCAGCAGTCCAACACGCTGGCCACGCGCCAGATCGTCGTGCGCGGCCCCGGCTCGTTCGACCTCAACTGGACGTTCTTCGGCTATGCCGATGACAACGAGGCCATGGTCATGCGCCGGCTCCGGCAGGCGAACCTCATGGGGCCGGCGGGGCTGGTGTCGGTGGACGACAGCGAGGTCCTGGCGCTGGCCCAGCGCGGGTGCGCAACGACGGGAGACGACGGCCGCGACGGCGGGCCCGGCGTGTCCGTGGTGGAGATGGGCGGCCGGGGCACGGACGGCGCGCCGCACATGGTCACCGAAGCGGCCCTGCGCGCCTTCTACCGGCACTACCGGGAGGTGATGGACCTGTGAGGCCCGGTGCGGGCGACGGCCTCGTCGATCTCTACGCCACCTATGCCGACCTCCTGGACGGCGGCGAACTGGACGAGTGGCTGGCGCTGTTCACGCCCGACGGCCATTACGCCGTCATCCCCCGGGAGAACCACGAGCGGGGCCTGCCGTTGGCGGCGATGCGCTGCGAGAGCCGCGACATGCTGGCCGACCGCGTCCACGCCCTGCGCTCGCTCTCCGTGTACCGGCCCCGCGCCATCCGCCACCTGATCGGGGCGCCGCGAGTCGTCGGCGGGGGCGACGGGCAGTGGAACGTGCGGGCGAACTACGCCGTTTTCGAGAGCGTCGCCGGCGCACCCGCGACGGTGGCCTCCACCGGCCGCTACCACGACATCGTCGTCGCCACGCCCGCGGGCCTGCGGCTGCGGGAGAAGGTGTGCGTCTACGACGCCGCCGTGATCGAAACGTCCATGGTGTTCCCCCTGTAGGCGCCCGATGACGACCGAGTCCTCCTCTGACCCGTTGCCGCCGGTCACCGTCGGCGACCTCCTGCATCGGGCGGCCCGTCGCGATCCCGGCGGCGTCGCCCTGATCGACGCCGGCCAACCCGATCGCCGCTGGACGTGGGCCGAGCTCGAGGGCGACGCGGTGGCGACGGCCCGGCGCCTCGCCGCCTCCCACCCACCCGGCGCCGTGCTGGCCATCTGGGCGCCGAGCGAGCCCGCCTGGGTCGTGCTCGAACTGGGCGCGGCCCTGGCCGGGGTCGTCGTGCAGCCGCTCGACCCCACGCTGGAGCTTCCCGCGGTGGTGGCGGCCCTGCGCCGAACCGGCGCCGTCACCCTCGCCGCCGCCCGCAGCCACCTCGCGAAGGCCCGCGCCCTGCTGGGCCCGCAGGCCGACCTGCCCGCCCTCCGGTCGGTGATCCCGCTCGGCCCGCTGCCCCCCGGGCCCGAGTCACCGGCGCGCGACAACTGGACACTTTCCTCACTTTCGGTCGTGGGACGACGGAAAGTGACGACAGTGTCGGTTCCGCCGCCGGCGGCGGGCGGGTCACGTACGTCACGCATGGCGACTCGACGAGGGGTGGAGAGCAGGGCGGGTTCCGACGCCGACGCCCGGCCCGGGCCCCTCGCCCCCCGCCTCCCCACCGTGACGCCCACCATGGGTGCCCTGCTGCTGCCGACGTCGGGAACGACGGGCAACCCGAAGGCGGCGCTCCTGAGCCATCGGGCCGTCACCGCCGACGCCCGGCTGGTCGCGGCGCGCATGGGGCTGCACCCCGGCGACACCTGGCTCACGACCATGCCCGTGCACCGCAGCGGTGGCTGTGCCACGACGGTGATCGGGTGCCTGGCGGCGGGCGCCACCATGATCTGCTCGCCCCGCACCGCGGCCGGCGACGTGCTCGCGCTCGCCGGCGCCACCCGGCCCACGGTGCTGAGCGCCTTCCCCCGCGCCCTGCACGACCTGGTCGATCGGGTGCGGCGCCACGCCCTCGCACGGGAAGGCCCCTTCCGTCGGCTGCGGCTGGTGCAGACCGGAGGGGCCCCTGTGTCGCCCGCGCTCGTGCACGCCGTCGCCCAGGCCCTCGGCGCCCGGCTGTCGGTGGTGTACGGCCTCACCGAGGCGGCGCCCGTCCTCACGCAGACCGACCAGCGCGACCCCTCCGACGACCCGGCCGCGAGCGTCGGCCGACCCCTCCCCGGCACCGAGCTGGCCGTCGCCGACCCGGTGACCGGCGTGTCCGTGCCGACCGGCGCCGTCGGCCTCGTCGTCGCACGAGGGCCCCAGATCATGGACGGCTACGTGGGTGACCCCGCGGCCACCGCCCGCGCCCTCGACGCCGAGGGCTGGCTGCACACCGGCGACCTGGGCTGGCTCGACGAGCACGGGCGCCTGCACGTCGAGGGGCGCCTCGACGACGTCATCCAGCGCGACGGCGACCGGTGGCTCCCCGGGCCGGTGGAACGGGTGCTCACGGAACTGCCGGGCGTGGCCGAGGCGGTGGTGGTGGCCGCCGCCGGCGACACGCCGCGGCCCGAGGTGGTGGCCTTCGTGCGTGCCCGTCCCGGCCACCACCTCGACGCCGACGAGCTGCGAGCGGCTGTCGGGGAGGCGCGTGCCGGCGGCCACGGCCCCGACCGCGTCGTGGTGGTCGACGACCTCCCCGCCCTGCCCTCGGGCAAGGTCCGGCGCTTCGTCCTGCGGCAGTGGGCGGCGGCGGCCTCCTGAGCCGTGCTGCTCAGGAGGACGGGCGGTTCATGGTGAGGTCGCGTGCGTGAAATGAGCCAGTAACAAACACGTCGAAAGCTGTCGCCCGCCGCCGACGAACAAGGGAGACCTCGTGGACACGGGCGACACCGCATGGGTACTGGCATCGGCCGCCCTGGTGCTCTTCATGACACCGGGCCTGGCCTTGTTCTACGGCGGGATGGTCCGCAGCAAGAACGTGCTCGGCATGCTCATGCAGAACGTCTTCGCCATGGGGCTGATCGGTGTGCTGTGGGCCGTCGTCGGGTTCTCGTTGGCGTTCGGTGATTCCGGCGGCTTCATCGGGAACTTCGACTTCGCCTTCATGAAAGACGTCATGCAGTTCGACGCCCAGGGCGTGCCGGTGAACACGCTGCCCGGCCTCGGCGCCCTCACCATCCCGCCGGTGGCGTTCTTCGCCTTCCAGATGATGTTCGCCATCATCACGCCCGCCCTGATCACCGGGGCCACCGCTGATCGCCTGAAGTTCCGCTCCTACGCCCTGCTCATCGGGCTCTGGTCGATCCTCGTGTACTGCCCGCTGGCCCACTGGGTGTTCAGCCCCACCGGGTGGCTGTTCAAGCGGGGCGCCCTCGACTTCGCCGGCGGAACGGCCATCCACGTCAACGCCGGTGTGGCGTCGCTCGTGATCGTGGCCCTGATCGGGCGCCGGCGGGGCTACCCCCACCACCCGATGCCTCCGCACAGCCTCCCGCTGACCGTGCTCGGGACCGGGATCCTCTGGTTCGGCTGGTTCGGCTTCAACGCCGGTTCGGCCGCCGCCGCCAACGCCCAAGCGGCCCAGGCACTGGTGAACACGGGCCTGGCCGCCTCGGCGGCGATGCTCGGCTGGCTCATCGTCGAACGCCTGGAGTCGGGCCACGCCACGACGTTGGGCGGCGCCTCCGGCGCGGTGGCCGGCCTGGTCGCCATCACCCCCTGCGCGGGGTTCGTGGGCGGGATGTCGCCCATCATCATCGGTGCGATCGCCGGGGCCGTGTGCTTCGTGGCCATTCGGATCAAGAAGGCGCTCGACCTCGACGACAGTCTCGACGTCATCGCCGTGCACCTCGTCGGTGGCCTGGTCGGATCGATCCTGCTCGGGTTCTTCGCCGACGCCTCGGCCACCGGCTTCGGGTTCGACGGGGTGTTCTTCGGTGGCGGCGCTGACCTGCTGATCGACCAGCTGGTGGCCGTCGGTTCCGCCCTTGGTTACTCCGCGGTGGTCACGTTCATCATCGCCAAGGCGGTCGACGCCGTCTCCGGCCTGCGCGTCGACGAGCAGGCCGAGGAGATGGGGCTCGACCTCAGCCAGCACGCCGAGACGGCCTACGCCGCATAAAGGGAGCGCTCGTGAAGCTGATCACCGCCATCATCAAGCCGTTCAAGCTCGACGACGTGAAGGACGCCATCAAGGGCAGCGGCGTACAGGGCATGACGGTGACCGAGGTCAGGGGCTTCGGCCGCCAGTCCGGGCACACCGAGGTGTACCGGGGCGCCGAGTACACGGTGGACTTCGTACCCAAGGTGAAGCTGGAGATCCTGGTCGACGTCTTCGACGTCGACCGGGTGATGGACGCCATCGTCACCGTCGCCCGCACGGGGAAGATCGGCGACGGCAAGATCTGGGTCACCGAGGTCGACCGCGTCGTGCGGATCCGCACCGGCGACCTCGACACCGAGGCGCTCTAGCCGGCGGGCGCCCACGAGCTGATCGGCTCGGGCAGGGGTGCGCCGCCATGTGGTCGCCGGAGCTGGTGCGGTGGCCGGTCGAGCGCCGCCGCCGCGAGCAGTTGGCCGCCAGGGGCATCCCCCGGCTCCTCGTGGTCGCCGAGGGGGCCGAGGTCCCGACCGACCTCGGCGACGACGAGGACTGGGTGCGGCTGCCGGCGAGCGAGCAGGACGTGGCCGCCCGGCTGCACAACCTGGGCACACGCGTGCGCGCCGGCATCAGCCTCGACGATCGCGTGTTGCGCACGAGCCTCGGAACGGTGACCCTCACCGAGCGGGAGGCGACCGTGGTGGCGACCCTGCTCGAACACCGTGGTGCTCCCGTCCCCCGTGACGTCGTGGCGGCGTCCCTCGGCGCACCGGCGCCCTCCGGTCGGGCCGTCCAGGACGTCGCCTCGCGCCTTCGTCGTCGCCTCCGGCCTCTCGGCCTCGACGTCTTCAGTGCGCGCGGTCGCGGCTACACGCTCGGATGGCGCATCGACGAGACGCTTCGCCAGTGAGCCCTCGCGCCCGGCGCTCGTTGCGCTGGGGCGGCGGCTGGGCTAGGGAAGCAGCGTGGCTGAGGAGGGGTGGGACGACGGGTGGTGGTGGAAGGCCGACTGGCAGCCGATGATCGCCGCCATCGGGCGCGACTTCGGCGGCGAGGCCCAGGTCGGCGCGGACGTGGTCGAGCTCGGCCTCGTCCGCCGGTACTGCGAGCCCCTCGAGATGGACTGCCCCATCCACTTCGACAAGGAGGCCGCCCGGGCCGCCGGCTACGAGGGCGTGGTGGCGCCCGTGAGCAGCGTGCTGACCTTCACCCTGCCCGCCATGTGGAGCCCGGGCGAGGACACCTTCTACCCGAGCGCCGGGCGCGACGACCAGCCGCCCCGATCCCCCGTGAAGCCGCCGGTGGCCGAGATGGCGCCGCCCACCACCGGGTACTTCGCCACCGACATCGAGTTCGACTTCCTGCGCGACATCGTCGTCGGCGACCGGCTCACGCGGGTCGGCAACACCTTGCTCGCCTGCGTACCCAAGGAGACCAGGGTCGGCCGCGGGGCGTTCACCAAGTGGCAGTGGGAGGTCCGCAATCAGCGTGACGAACTGGTGGCGCAGGTGCGGGTCGGTCTCTACTTCTACAACGCCATGGACCAGGACGGCGCGCCGTGACGCCCGACGGGGCGGAGCCGCGGTACTGGGAGGACGTGGCCGACGGCCAGGCCCTCGACCCCGTCGAGTTCCCCCTCACCGTGTACCGCCTCGTGGTCACGGCCGGGGCCAACCGCGACTTCAACGCCATCCACCACAACGCCGAGTACGCCCGGGCCAGCGGGGCGCCCGACATGTACGCCAACACCACCATGCTGCTGGGCATGTGGGAGCGGGCCATCCGCCAGTTCATCGGGCCGCGCGGAAGGATCCGGGCCATCAAGGGCTTCTCGATGACGTCGTTCAACCCCGCCGGCGTCACCGTGACGGTGCAGGGCCGCGTCCGGCGGGCGTGGCTGGAGGACGGCGACGGCCGGGTCGAGCTGGAGGTGTGGTGCGAGAACGGCGAGACAACCTCGGTCGGGCCG
This sequence comes from Acidimicrobiales bacterium, assembly GCA_044871175.1. GTDB lineage: Bacteria > Actinomycetota > Acidimicrobiia > Acidimicrobiales > Ilumatobacteraceae > JBIOZN01. The sequence goes on from JBIOZN010000355.1 coordinate 6,460, forward strand.
GGGACGGTTGTCGTGTCGCTTCCGAGGAAAGGATGAGTCCATGCCGCTGAACACTGCGATCGTCGGGTTGGGCATCACCGACATGGGCAAGATCTACGGCCGGCCGGTGGTCGACTTCGCCGCCGAAGCCATCGCGCTGGCGCTGGAGGACGCCGGCCTGGAGAAGCGCGAGGTGGACGGGCTGCTCATCAACGCCAACCTCTCCCCCGAGATGGAAGTGAACCTCCAGCTGTACCTGGGGTTCGAGGACCTCACCTTGCTGAACGCCATGAACGCGTTCGGGTCGTCCCCCGCCACCATGCTGCAGTACGCCGGCGCCGCCATCGACCAGGGCCAGGCCAACGTAGTGGTGCTGCTGTATGCCGACACGCCGCTCAAGCAGGACCTGTCCTCGGGCGCGTCCTACGCCAACCGGGCCGTGCACCACGGCATGACCTCGTTCCCCCAGGCGTTCGGGTTCTACGGGGCCAACCCCGGCTACGGCATGGCCGCCCGCCGCCACATGGAGCTGTTCGGCACCACCAGCGAGCAGTTGGGCGCCATCGCCGTCGCCCAGAGGCAGTGGGCGCTCCACAACGAGAAGGCGCAGATGCGCAAGCCGCTCACCCTCGAGGACCACCAGAACTCCCGCTTCATCGCCGAGCCCCTGCGCCTGTTCGACTGCTGCCTGGTGTCCAACGGCGCCGTGGCCCTGGTGGTCACCTCGGCCGAGCGGGCCCGCTCGTTGCGCCCGCCGCCGGTCTACGTGCTGGGTGTCGGCCAGGGCGCCCCGGGCGACAGCCAGCGCAGCGAGCGCCACCCGTGGATCTACACCGGGGCGACGGCGTCGGGGCGCCAGGCCTTCCGCCAGGCGGGCGTCACCCTGCACGACATCGACGTACTCGAACTGTACGACTGTTACACGTACACCGTGCTGGTGACGCTGGAGGACTACGGGTTCTGCGAGAAGGGCGAGGGCGGACCGTTCGTCGAGGACGGCAAGCTGGCACCGGGCGGCTCCCTGCCCACCAACACCGGCGGCGGCCAGTTGTCGTCGTTCTACATGTGGGGCTTCACACCGCTGTCCGAAGGGGTCATCCAGGCGCGGGGCCAGGGCGGCCTGCGCCAGGTCGACAAGCACGACCTCGTCCTGGTGAGCGGGAACGGCGGCTACCTCAACTACCACGGGACGATGATCCTGTCCCCCCACGCGCCATGACCACGACCGAAGGCAACGACCGGGCCGACGGGGCCGGCGGCGTGGGTGAGCGCCTGAGCGGCGACGACGTCCTGCCGTACGACAAGCCCATCCCCGTGCCCGACGAGGCCAGCCGGCCCTTCTTCGAGGGCACGGTGCGCGGCGAGCTCATGCTCCAGCACTGCCGGGCGTGCGGAGCGTGGATGTGGCCGTTGCGGGTGCGGTGCATCGTGTGCTTCAGCGACCAGCTCGCCTGGGAGGCGTCGGCCGGTACGGGCACGCTGTATTCCTGGACCATGGTGCACCAGGTCTTCCACCCCGGGTTCGCCGGCGAGATCCCCTACAACGTGGCCCAGGTCGACCTGGACGAAGGCGTGCGCATGATCACCAATGTCGTGGGCGTGGCCCCCGACGAGCTGCGCCTCGGCATGCCCTTGGAGGTCACCTTCGAGCGCATCAGCGCCGACGTGGCCCTGCCCAAGTTCCGCCCCGTGCACGGCCCGGAAGGAAGTGGGTAGAAAGAGCCCATGCTCTCGCAACGCAAGGTGCTGGTCCTGGCGGCCGAGCTCTTCGAGGACATGGAGCTGCTGTACCCGGTGTACCGATTGCGCGAGGAGGGCGTCCAGGTCACGATCGCCGGGCTCGACGAGAAGCCGGTCACCGGCAAGAAGGGCCACGGTCCGGTCGACGTCGACACCTCGGTCGACCGGGTTGACGCTGGCGCGTTCGACGCCCTCGTGATCCCCGGTGGGTACGCGCCCGACAAGCTGCGCCGCTCGGCCGCCGTGCTCCGCCTGGTCGAGGCGTTCGACCGGGCGGCCAAGCCCATCGCCTTCATCTGCCACGCCGGCTGGGTCCCCATCTCGGCGGGGATCGTGAAGGGGAGGCGGGCCACCAGCGTCGACGCCATCCGCGACGACATGGTGAACGCCGGGGTCGACTGGGTCGACGAGGCGTGCGTGGTCGACGGCAACCTCATCTCGGCGCGAGTCCCGGCCGACCTCGGTCCGTGGATGCAAGCGCTCCTCGCCGCCCTCGCCGCCGACTGAACCCATCGGTCGTCGGGCCCGCCGGGCCCCTACCTCGTCCGGTCTCGGCGCGATTTCCGCCGGGTGTGGCGGGACCCCGCCGAGATTTCCTCACATGCTCGGGGCCGTCGTGGCCGGCGCCACCGTGACCAACTGCGGTTCAGCGAGCGTCGAAGGGCTCATGCGGGTAGGACTGCCGCGCCGGCCGGAAAGCATCGCCGGCCGACAGCACGGCGGCGCGCAGCGGGTCCGGGGACGCGCCCAGGTGGACGAGGGTGGGCACCACCACCACCTCCATCCCGAGCTCGGCCACGGCGTCGCGCTCGGCCTCGTCGGCGGCGTCGAGGACGAAGCGGTCCGCGGTGCCGCGGTACATCGACGCCACCCCCGTGGCCGTGGCCGGGTACCCGAGCGGCGCCATGAGACGTTGCCGGCTGAGGGCGCGCCGCGCCTCGCCGGGGTCGGCGATCTCGACGCCCGACACGATGGGCGTCACCGCCACGACGGCGGCGGGCGAGGCGGCGATGGCGGCCCGCACACCGCGAACGTCGAGGATCGGGCGCATGCTGGCCACGGGATGGCTGGGCGCGAGGACGACGATGTCGGCGGTGGCGAGGGCGTCGAGCACGCCCGGCGCCGGGGCGGCGGCGGTGAGCCCGGCATGGTGGACCCGGCGGACACGCGGGCGGGCGGCGTGGCGGATGAGGAACTCCTGGTAATGCAGGTGCTCGCCATCCTCGGTGTCGACGAAGGTGGTCACCTCGTCGTCGGTGACGGGAAGGACGCGCACCCCGACGCCCATCGCCGCCGCCAGCCGGGCGGTGACGGCCGACAGTGGGAAGCCCTGGCCGAGCAGGCCGGTGCGGAGCAGGTGGACGGCGAGGTCGCGGTCGCCCAGGTTGAACCAGACGTCGTGGCCCAGCCCCCGCAGCCGGTCCATGCACCGCCACGTCTCCCCCGCCACGCCCCACCCCCGCTCGGCATCCCGCTGCCCGGACAGGGCGTACAGCGTCGTGTCGAGGTCGGGGCAGACGAGCAGGCCGTGCGTCCACAGGTCGTCGGCCACGTTGACGACGACGGTGAGGCGGTCGGCCCCCAACGCCGGCACGAGGACGTCCCAGAACCGCGCCGCGCCGATGCCGCCGCCCAGCCCGACGACGTTCACGGCGGGAAGGTACCAAGTCCGGATGGACGGCAACGCCGCGCTTCTGTACGCACAAACCGGGCGGAGCGCCGCTCAGCGCATACAGGAGCGCATTCGGGGTCGACGGCGATGGTGTGGACCCGGTGGGGTGTGGCCGCGGCGGGTGCGCCGGGCGTCCCGAGGAGACCAGCGGCGCCGGCCTGCTACCTTCGCCGGGGGGTGCTCGATGAACTGGCGGGATCGCTGTCGCGACAAGCTGGTGACGCCGGCGGACGCCGTCCGGCGCATTCAACCGGGCGACACCGTCGCCGTCGCCCCGTTCACGTGCACACCGCACACCCTGTGCTCGGCGCTGATCGACCACGTTCGGGCGGGGGCGCTCCACGGCATCCGGGTCGACCATCCGGCCTCGCTCTCTCCCTGGTGCGAGCCGGGAGTGCTCGGTGCGGTGGAGCTGCACGACAACTACGCCACCCCGTTCAACCGCGCCGCGGTGCACGCCGGCGACGTCGAGTACCTGCCCATCGGCCTGTGGCAGGCCGACACCGTGCCGTTCGGCTTCCACCCCCAGCCCGACGTCTTCCTGGTGCCCGTGTCGCCCCCCGACCGGCACGGCTACTGCAGCTTCGGGCCCGGTGTCTGGCTGTCGGGCACGCTGACCCGCAGCGCCCGCCTCGTCATCGCCGAGGTCCACGAGGAGTTCATCCGCACCCACGGCGAGAACTTCGTCCGGCTCGACCAGCTCGACGTGCTCGTCGAGGCGACCACCCCCACGGGCACCGTGCCGGTACCGCCCCGGAGCGAGGAGGAGGTCGCCGCCGTCGAGGTCATCTGCACGCTCGTCGCCGCCGAGCTCATCAACGACCGCGACACGATCCAGATGGGCGTCGGCACCGTGTCGTCGGCCCTCGGCCTGTACCTGGACGACAAACACGACCTGGGCGTCCAGACCGAGCTGATCACGGGCGGCATCGTCGACCTGGTCGAGCGCGGGATCGTCACCGGCAACCACAAGAACGTGCACAAGCGCAAGGTGGTGGGCAGCGCCCTGGTCGCCCTGCCGCCCGAGGAGGTCGAGCGCATCGGTGACAACCCCGTGTTCGAGCTCTAC
>JBIOZN010000356.1:0-11351 GCA_044871175.1 Acidimicrobiales bacterium
GCAGTGGCGCCACCGGTACGACCACCTCACCGGGCACGGCCAGCGGCTCTCGGCTGGTCACCAGCAGCCGCACCGACGGGGCTTCGGCGAGCAGGCGACGGGCGACGGCGGCCACGCCGTCGACCACGTGCTCGCAGTTGTCGAGCACGATGACGGCGTCGAGCGACGCGCAATGGGCACTCAGCGCCGCCAGGGGGCTGCGCCCGGGGTCGGGCCCGACGTCAATGGTGGCGGCGATGGCGGGGACCACGCCGTGGTCGTCACCCACCCCGGTCAGGTCGACGAACCACAGTCCCGACGCAGGTTGCAGGTCGGCGGCCACGACCGCGGCCAAGCGGGTCTTGCCGACCCCGCCCGGCCCGGTGACCGTGACGAGCCGGGCCTCGGCCAGGCGCGTGGCGATCACAAGTCGTTCGCGGCTCCTGCCGACGAAGCTCGTGAGCCAGAACGGCAGCGAAGGCCGCGCGCCCGCATCGGGGCGGGGCGCGCCGGTCGCCTCCGTGACGCCCCTCGTCGGCGGCGCCGCCCGCAGCGTCGGGTCGTCGCGGGCGATGGCCCGCTCCAGCTCGACGAGCTCGGCGCCCGGTTCCAGGCCCAGCCCCTCGCCCAGTACCTGGCGGGCCCGCTGGTAGGCGCGCAGCGCCTCGCCTCGGCGTCCCGCCCGGTACAGGGCGAGCATGAGCTGCGCCCAGCGGCGCTCCCGCAACGGCTCGGCGACCACCGCGGCCTCCAGCTCGCCCACCAACCCGCCGTCGTCGCCCAAGGCCAGCCGGGCGGCGGCCAGGTCTTCGATCGCGGTGCGGAACGACTCCTCCAGGCGGACCCGCTCGGCGGCGCCCATCCCGGCGGCCACATCGGCCACGGGCGTGCCTCGCCACAGCGCGGCGGCCGTCCGCAGCCGGTCCATGGCGGCGGCTGGGTCACCCTGGGCCAGCGCCGCCCGTCCGGCCGAGACGAGGTCGTCGAACCGGTGGCAATCGATGTCGCGGCGCGCCGAAGCCAGCTGGTAGCCGTCGCCCACCCGGACGACAGTGCCCGCCGGCAACGAACGACGAACCCGCGCGACCAGGCTCTGCAGCGTCTTGGCGGCGCTGGGCGGTGGCTCGTCACCCCACAGGGCGTCGATCAGCTCCGCCTGCCGGGCCGGCCGGGGCACCCGCAGAGCCAGCACCTCCACGAGGGCCCGCTCTTTGGCCGCCCCCGGCGGGCGGCCCCCGTCGCTGATCGTCAACGGTCCGAGGACGCCGACCTCCACGCCCAGACCGCACGCGCCCCCGCCCAGCCGTGCTGGGGCGCGCCGCCGGGACGCAGCCGGGCCGCAGCCGTCGGTGGGCACGCTCGTCGCATGACGATCACGCAGACGCCCAGCACCACCGACGACCTCCAGGCGCAGACCCAGGCGTTCACGGCGCAGCTGTTCGGGTGGGTGAACGGCGCCGGCGCGGCCCTGCTGGTGGACGTCGCCCATCGGACGGGGCTGTTGGAAGCGGCCGCCAAGGGGCCCGGCACGAGCGCCGAGCTCGCGGCCCGGGCGGGCCTGTCCGAGCGGCACGTCCGCGAGCTGCTCGACGGGCTCACCGCCGCCGGGGTGTTCACCTATGAGCCTGGTGAGCGGCGCTACACACTGCCCGCCGCCCACGCCGTGTGTCTCACCGGTACGGGGCCGACGAACTTCGCGTCCGCCACCGCCGCCGTCGGGTTCGGCGGCCGTTACGTCGAGCGGGTGGTCGACACCGTGCGTAACGGCGGGGGCATTCCCTATGCGGCGTACCGGCCCGAGTTCACCGAGCACATGGACCAGCTGATGCGTCGGGTCTACGACGCCTTGTTGCTCGACGGCTACGTCCCCGCCGTCGCGGGCCTCGCCGAGCGGCTCCAGGCCGGGGCGCGAGTGGCCGACCTCGGATGCGGAACGGGCCACGTGATCAACCTTCTTGCGGGCGCCTACCCCCAGTCGAGCTTCGTCGGCTACGACCTCGACGACGACGCCCTGCAACGAGCGCGGACCGAAGCGGACCAGCTCGGCCTCACGAACGCCTCCTTCGAGCGCGTCGACGTCGTCGAGCTGCCCGTCGCCCCGGCGCTCGATGTGATCCTCGCCTTCGACGCCATCCACGACCAGGCCGACCCCGCGGGGGTCCTCGCTCGGGCCCGCGACGCACTCGCGCCCGACGGGCTGTTCGTGATGATCGACGTCTACCTGTCGAGCAACGTGGAAGACAACGTCGGCCATCCCATGGGGCCATGGCTGTACACGGCCAGCCTCTTCCATTGCCTGCAGGTGTCGCTGGCTCGCCAGGGCGCGGGACTGGGGACGTGCTGGGGTTGGCAGACCGCCAGCCGCATGCTGGGCGAGGCCGGGTTCAGTGACATCACCGTCATCCCGGCTCCGGCGGGCGACCCCATGAACGCCATTTTCGTGGGTATTGCCTGAACGGCGGCATCGCCGCGAACGCGCAGAAGCGTTTTTGGGGTCGCCAGTGGTGGCGCGTCAGCTCGCACCAGCGGGCGAACAGCCGGAGACCGGTCGTAGCTGACCCGGGTGTTGCGCGCGGAGGTCTTGAACCGCCGTTGCGAGGTGAATTGTCCGGGCAGCGTGTCCCAAGAGCGCCATCTGCTCGGGAAGTACAGTCATTCCATGCCGCGGTTTCGCGCTCGCTCAGGGCGAGCGGATCCGGCACCAGTCCATTCCCCTGACCGGCAGGCTGTACCGCCGGAGTCGCGTGGAATCCGTGATCTCGGCTGGCCCGGAGTCGCCCTGGCGGCCGGATGCGGCGCGCTCGTGGCAATGCCCAGCGTCGTCAGTGGCATCGACCCCGATCTGACGGGTGTCGCCTTCTTGGTCGTCATCGCGATCTGCGCTGTCGGGGTCGCCATCTTCATTTTCGCCCTCCGCCTCCACGGCCGTCAGCCCCGCCGCCTGCGCCTCGAGCTCGCCGTCGGAGCGCTCGTGGCGACTGCTCCCGTCGTTGCTGTGGCGGTGTGGCCGGAGCCGGATGACGGCGGTCCGACCGGTGACGGCCAGTGCCGCATCGGCGAGTGCGGTCCCAATGACCCGCTCGAGCTCGCCTTCGACCAGCTGCCCCCGTACGCCCGGATGCATGTAGCTGTGGAGAGACCTGACGGCGTGCTGGCGCCGGATGGCTTTTCCACGGCCACCGCCGTCGGTGCCGACGGCCTGAGCCCGTGGGGGCCGCGCGCTGCCGATGGGCAGGGCCGATATTCCTTCACCTGGGTCGTGGCGCCGACTCACAGCCTCGACACCTACGTGGTCACCGTCACCACTGACCAAGGCTTCGTCCAGCAGAAAACCTTCACCCTCCTTCCGGCGCTGGGCTTGGAGGTAGTCGAGGAGTTCGCGACGGCGATCGAGATGCAGGACTGGGACAAGGCCAGGAGCCTCGACGGGAGCCTGCCCCCGGGGGATCTCTCCGCCGCCTTCCCCTTCCCGGGGAACTACAAGCCGCTACTCACCGAGGCACCCCGTCGCCTTCCTGGTGACGACGATGCCGAGTGGTCACTCACGGGAGCGTTCTTCGGCTACGACGACCGCGGCACCGCCAGCGACCTCGAGGACGACCAGACGGTCGTGAGCTGCCGCCATTGGAACGTGCAGACGGATAACCACCACCGGATACTCAAGAACGACGTGATTGACGTCAACGGCAACGGGTGGGTGGACGGGCAGTGGGTCGGGCCGGGGCGCGTTCCGGTGGCCGCGGTCGAGCCCGAGGTCTTCCGCTACTGCCGTTCGTGACACGGGCCGCTCGCCCGACGAGGCTGTGACGTCCCGGTCAAGGGCTGCGCGAGTCGGCGCGGCACGCGCGCCGGCCGCGGGCACGTCGCCCAGCGGGCGAGGGGACGGGGACCCGCCTTGGCCCCAAGGTGATCGCTTCGCAACTCGCCGCGCATGGGACGGATCTGCCCGCGGTGGTGCCGAGGGTTCGTCGAGCCGCCCGTCGAGGTTAGGTGGGTAGGTCGGCGCGGGTCAGCGACCGCGAGCGCGGTCGCCAGTGACCTCGCGTTGGTCGGTGCGAGTGGCGCAGCAGGCGTCCCCGCTACCGCCGGCCACGGGGCGGAGCAGGCCGCCGGGCATCTCGACGTCGTCGAGGACGGTGTAGATCTCCCACGGCTCGCAGGAGGGCCCGTCGACCCACACCTTGTCCTGACGGGCGTAGCAGCACGTCACCGAGTTCTCGCTGGTCGTCGCCAGGCCCTCGGCCCCGAGGCGAGCGGTGACGGCCTGAACCTCGTCGCTGGAGTCGACCTCGACGCCGAGGTGGTTGACGGTCCCACCCTGACCGGTCCTTTCGAACAGCACCAGCTTGAGTGGAGGGTCGCCGATCGCGAAGTTGGCGTAGCCGGGGCCCAACTTGGCCGGCTGCGTGCCGAACAGCTTGGAGTAGAAGGTCACGGCGGCGCCGAGGTCGTCGACGTTGAGTGCCAGTTGGAGACGCGACATCGATCCTCCCGATATCGTATGGACGTTCATCAATGTATCGAAGGATGTCAATGAGTGCAAGAGGGTCGCGGGGGGTTTCGAGGATCGAGCGCTGTTGCGCGCCGTTGCTGGCCGGTGCCCTCGGCGAGGACGAGGCCAACGACCTGGCCTCCGCGTTCAAGGTCCTCGCCGATCCTGTGCGGCTGCGCCTGCTGTCGCTCATCGCCGCCGCCCCTGATGGCACGGCGTGCAGCTGTGACCTCGAAGAACCGGTGGGTCGCAGCCAGCCGACGGTGAGCCACCACCTGTCGCTGCTCGCCGACGCCGGGCTGATCACCCGGGAGAAGGTGGGGCGCTGGGTGATGTGCTCGGTCGTGCCCGAGCGCCTCGCGCTGCTGCGGGACGCCCTCGACACGTGATCTGACCGCGACAATCGCGGTCCCGCCACCGGTGCTCGATCCGGCGGGAACTGCCAACTTTCGTCACCTGCCGTCGTGAGACGACCGTAAGTGATGAAGGTGTGCTCTTGCCGACGGCGCCGTCGGGCCGCTCAGCCGGCGAGGATCGTCGCCGCCAGCGCCATCGGTGACGGCCACTGGCGGTGTGCGCTGGTCCGGTGGAGCGCGGTCATGGCCGTCGTCGAGGGGCATGCTCGTCGGCGTACCAGTGCGTGCTTGGCCGCGGCGCGGCGGAGAAGGCGCCGTGCTGAGGGACCTTGCTTCGGTGGCTTACGGCGCGCCGGTGCGCAATTGGACGGCCAGGCTGCCGTTGATGAACACGTCGACCCGCCGCCAATCCTCGGGCGGGGACCCGTTGGCCTGCTCGTCCTCGGCCTCCTGGTCGCCCAGCCCGACGACGAGCGTGCGGTCGGGCGGCACGGCGTAGAACGGGCCGAGATAGGCGCGCAGGGCCCGCTCGACGTTGGCGGCGCGGCGCTGGGAGAGGGTGAGGTTGTACAGCCGGCTGGCATCACCGAAGCTGGCGTGCCCGATCACCTCCAGCGACGTCGACGGTGACGCCAGCGCCCGCAGCCGGTCGGCGGCGGCCTCGCGCAGGAGCTGATGGCCTTCGGCGGTCAGCTCCGAGCGGCCGACCTCGAAGCTGAGGGCGGTGATCCGGCGTGGCGCCTTGGTGCCGAGATCGGGCAGGAGGTCCTCGGGATCGGGGGGCGGCTGGCCGCGCCGCCAGAGGAAGCCGCCGGTGACGTTGCCGCCGAGCTCGGCGTGCAGGCCGGCCGAGTCCGTGAAGCCTCGTGAGAGCGACCAGATGTCGGCCTTGGGCGGGGCGGTGAACTTGGTGTAGCTCACGTCGCCGCTGACGCGGATCGGGTCGTCGGCCCCCAGCTGGCGGCGCACCCAGTTGACGGGAGCCTCGATGCCGCCCTCGAGACCGAAGACCGACATCCCCCAGAACAGGCCGGCGGTGTACAGCCAGCCGGCGAAGTCGTCCGGGCTCCACCGGTCGCCCAGGGCGTTGATGTCGTTCCACTCGGTCGACGACGCCACGCTCATGCCGGCGGTGGCGGCGATGGCCCCGCCCACGATGTAGCCGTCATACCACTCGCTCTCCTGAGGCTCCCGGCTGGAGCCGGGCCAGTCGGCGTCGGGGAGTGGAGCGGTCTTCTGGAACTCGGCTTCGATGATGTCGAACTGGGGCGTCGGCCCGACGTAGGCGATCCCCTTGACCTTCATCCCGATCTTCAGGCCCTTGGCGGCCAGCTTCTTCACCAGCTCCTCGGTGAGATGTTCGAGGGACACGTCCTTGAGCGCTTTGCTCGGGGACATCGACGTGTGGAACCGGTAGCGGTACTGGTTGTCGGTGGCGAACCACTCCAGCGCCTTGCGTTCGACGCCCAGGCAGTCGGTGACGGAGTCGGGCACGCAGGCGAACTCGGCGTGGGCGCGGGCGAGGGCGTGGAAGTAAGTGGGCGGGGCGTCGTCGAGCCACTCGTCGATCGGCGTGTTGTTCCCCGGCATCGACATGAGGCCGGCGAGCACGTACTGGCGGGCATTGGCCAGCAGCTCGCTCTCGTGGCCGTCGCGCCAGAAGTAGCCGAACGCGGTCGCCAGGTTCTGGCCGAGGGCCACGCGCTCGTCGGTGGTGACGCCGGTGGCGGTGGCGATGCCCTCGAGGTCGGCGGCTATCCGGCCGACGATGGCATCGAGGAGGACCATCTCGGCCGGGTGCAACGAGTAGCGCTCGAGGTTGCGCACCGCCGGCTGGATGTCGTCGGGCAGGGCGGCGATCTCGTCGTCGCTCCAGTACGCCCGCACCACGGGTGACGACGCCTCGTGGGCCTCCCCGCCGGGCTCGAACACCGGGCGGGGCAGGTCGCGCCGGCGGAAGGTGGTCGTGCCCGTGCCCCAGTCGGCGTCGATCTCGAGGGTGTCCCCGACGGGGCGGAAGGTGTAGGTGCCGGTGACCGTCTCGGTGCCGGCGACCCACACCATGTCGTAGACGAACCCGTGGGCGGAGTGGTCCCGATTGCCGCCACCGAACCATTCGACGACGCGGACCGGTCGGCTCGAGTCCGGGTCGTACCGGCGCTCGTGCCAGTAGCCGGCGACGTGGTCGCCCGCCTGGTTGACCGACACCACGGCGGCCAGGGCGGCGACGGACCCGAACCGGGCACGGGCCAGGTCGGGGTCGGCGAGGTGGTCGATCGGGATGGGCGCCACCGTGCCGATGGCGTCGTAGAAGCCGGTGAGGACGGGATCGGTCCACTCCCGCGGGATCAGCACGGGCAGTTGCTCCTCGTCGGCGGCGCGCCGGTCGAGCGACAGCAGGCCGAGCTCGAGCAACCGGAACAAGTCGACCGCGAACAGCGGCTGGCCGACGGTCTCGACGGCGGCGAACAGATCGTCGAAGCGGGGCCCGAACTTCCCCTCCCGGCGCGACGACCCGTCGATGGCCTTGGGGTCGACGAGGTGGCGGCGCACCAGCTCGCCGCCGAGCGCGGACCGGATCTGGTCGAGCGCCCACACAGCGCCGGCGTCGCCGCTGGCCCGGGCCAGGAGCTCGCGCAGCGTCCAGCCCGCCAGCTCGCCGTAGGCCGGCGACCAGCCCGACGCCGAGTCCCACACGTGCTCGCTCAGCACGGCGGCGAACGCGCTGACGCCCTCGTCGCCGGCCGGCAGCTGCCAGGTGATCGGGTCGAACAGCGGGGCCAGCCCGCAGTGGGCGAGCTGACCGGCCCCGCGCCCGTAGGCCTCCCACTGGGCGGTGGCGGCCGAGCGGATGGCCGCGTGCAGCGCGGTGGCAGGGGTGCCCGGGCTGCCGGGGCGGCCGGCGATGGCGGTGAGACCGTCGGGCAGAGTGACGGGTGACGTCGTGGTGGTCACGAGCCAGCCGCCGGCGTGCGGGTCGATTGCTCCGAACCAGCCCGCGGGTGTCGGAAAGCCGATGGCGTACTGGCTGGGGATGGTGCTGCCCCCGTCGATCGCCGGGCGCAGGGCCAGCCGGGGCTCGAAGCGCAGGGCCAGCGCGGCGGTCGTGGTGCCCCCGAACGGCACGTCCACGCCGGTGACGACGTTGCCCCACGTGTCGTTGGCGGTGTCCACGAGGAACGCCTCCACGTTGAGCACGAGGCAGGGCCTCGTCGCCGTGCCGGTGGTGGCGGCGACCACCGTGATCTCGTAGCCGGCCAGGTTGGCCTCCACGATGAGCGGCTCGAGCTGGTCGAGGAGGGCATTGGCCGCCGCCGTCGCCGAGGTGGCGGTGACGTCATTGGCGGCGAGGTCGCTGACGTCGACCATCACCGCGCCGGTCGCCGGCAGCGCACGCATCAGCGACGGCACAAGGAATAGCGGGCGCGATCTCAGCGGCACGGTGCCTCCACGTTCTCGGGACGCCCGGGTGGTGGGCGGCCGCTCGCCAGTCTGCGAAGCGGGTGCTAACGGAGCGTTAGCCAGCGAGCGTCGTGACCGGAAAGCACCGGCGCCACTCGTGGGCGCGAGCCGAGGAGGTCCCGCGCACATCGTTGTTAGCGTGCCCGCCCGGGCGGCGGCACCTCGCCGTCCGCTCACTATCGGGTGGACGCAGAAGGGCCGCACCAATGCCGCAGATCTACCAAAGCGCCGAGCAGTTCGAGCAGCTCTTCACCGAGCTCTTCGCCCGGATCGAGGCGGCGGGCAGGGGTGGCTTCGACGACCTCGTCAAACGGCGGATGGTGGTGCGCTTCCAGGTCACCGAACCCGACGTCGTGATGGTCGTGGACGGCACGAGCGCACCGGCCAAAGCGATATTCGGCCCCTCCGCTGTGAAGGCGACGCTGACGGCGGACCTGACCGCCAACAGCCTGCACGAGCTGCTCCTCGGCACGCTGCCACTGGGGAAGGCCTTGTCCAGCAAGCGGTTGCGCGTCAAGGGATCGAAGCTCAAGGCGATGCGGCTCCAGAACCTCTTTCACGCCTTCCAATCCGCCTACCCCGACCTGGCCGCCGAGCGGCTCGGGGGCTCGTAACGGCTCGGGCGACGGCGACTTCGGCGGCTGCATCCCTGGCGCCGTTGTCCTTCGCCAGTCGACAGTCTTCGCATGAGGAGCCGTCGCCTGACGACGATTTCTGACAACAGTGTCCGCTTCAGGGGGCAGGTCGGCGGCCGGCTCGGCCATTCGCCGGCGCCTCGTCGTCGCTCCGGACGAGGCGGTCGCAAGACGTGGACGATTCCCCTTGACTCTCGTTGCTTGTCGTGTAGGATCGAACATATGTTCGACCAGCTGGCCGAGGCGATCGACGAGGTGGACATCCCCCTCGACGGGATCGCCCTCGCCGCGGTCCTGCGCCTGCGCGACCGGCTGGACGCACGCATCGCCCAAGCACTGGGTGTGTTCGACCGCTCCCAGCTCTGGGATGTGGATGGGGCCAGCTCGCTCACGGCCTGGCTGCGCCACCAGGGCGGCCTCGCCTCCCGGGGCGGGGGACGCCTGGCCCGTCTCGCCCGGGTCATGCAACATCTACCGGTCACGGCCGACGCATGGCGGTCCGGGGCGCTGTCGGGCGGCCAGGTGGAAGTCATCGCCGCCCACCTCGGTGACCACACCGTGGCCCTGTTCGCCGAGCACGAGGCCGAGCTCGTTCCCACGCTGGCCCACCTGTCGGTCACCGACACCGCCACCGTGCTGGCCCGCTGGCGGGCCCAGGCCGAGGCCAGCCTCGACCGGTCCGAGCCCGAACAACCCCATCGCACCCTGCACGTGTCTGAGACCCTGGGCGGACGCTGGGCGCTCGACGGTGACCTCGACCCGATGAGCGGCGCCCTCGTGGCCACCGCCCTACGCCAGGCCGAATTCCCCGACGGGCCCAGCGAGCCGGCCCACCCCGGCGGCGCGCCGCGCCGACGCCCTGGTCGATGTGTGCCGCTTCTTCCTCGACCACCAGCACGACCGGCCCGCCGGGCGCCACCGCCCGCACCTCAACGTCGTCGTCAACCTCGACGACCTCCAATCCCCGCCAGGGCATGGCACCACCGTCGAGGGCACACCCGTGGCCGCCAGCAGCCTGGCCCAACTGCTGTGCGACAGCGCCCTGCACCGGGTGGTGCTCGCCGGGCGCTCCACCATCCTCGACTACGGCACCGCCACCCGCACCATTCCGGCGCCGCTGTGGAACGCCCTGATCGTGCGCGACCGGCACTGCCGCTTCCCCGGCTGTGACCGCCCACCCGCCTGGTGCGAAGGCCACCACGTCGTGCCCGTCACCGACCAAGGGGGTACCGCGCTCGACGATCTCGTGCTGTTGTGCAGCCGCCACCACCACCGGCTCCACCACCCCGGCTGGCACGCCAAGCTCCGCCCCGACGCCACTTTCACCGTCACCGATCCCACCGGCCGCGTCCACACCACCGACCCACCCTGCGCCGTGCCGCACCTGTGGTGGGAGGGCCAGCCATGAGCGGTTCCCGGGGCCGGCTGGTGACGGCCGTCGCTGTCACCGGCACGCCCGGCCGCGGGTCAGCCGGCGCGCGTCAGGCCGGGCGTCCCGGCGGTGAGGGCAAAGGTGGCGTAGGACCCGACGCCCGAGTCGGGCCGGCGGGCGTCGTCGACGATGCGGTATTCGGCCTGCCACGTCTCGCGTGTGGCGGTGTGCTTGATCCAGCCCCGGTGCACCAGTTCGGCGTCGACGAAGTCGGGGATGGCGGCCAGGGTCGACTGCAGGGCCGGGTCGATCAGCCCGCGCGACGAGATGGCCGTCGCCACCAGCTCGCTGCCGATGATCGGGCCACCGCCGGGGGCGCGCAGGTGGCCGCACGCCGCCAGGTGGACGTCACCTGTCAACACCACCAGGTTGGCGACCTGGGCATCGGCGACGGTCTGGAGCAGGCGTTCCCGGGCCACCGGATACCCGTCCCACTGGTCGTAGTTGAGCACGGCCCCGTTCAACGTGGCGTTGGCCAGCACCACCTGCTGGGCGAGCACGGTCCACCGGCCGGCGGGCGCCGCCAGGCGCTGGTCGAGCCACGCCTCCTGCTCGGCGCCCAGCATGGTGCGAGCGGCGTCGAAGGTCTCGGGACAGGGCGGCCCGAGATCGAGCGGGACGTCGCCGCAGGTCTGATCGGCGCGGTACTGGCGGGTGTCGAGCAGGGACATGTCGACCAGGTCGCCGTAGCGGAACGAGCGATAGATCCGCACGTCGGCGTCGCCCGGGCGCTCGAGGCGCACCGGCATGTGCTCCCACCACGCACGGTAGGCCGCCGCCCGGCGGGCGCGGAAGGCATCGGGGGCGCTGGCGTCGCCGTAGGCATCCCCGGCGTAGTTGTTGGCGACCTCGTGGTCGTCCCAGACGACGAGCCAGGGACAGGCGGCGTGGGCCGCCTGCAGGTCGGGATCGGCCTTGTACAGGGCGTAACGGTCGCGGTAGCCCTCCAGCGTGGTCGCCTCGGGCGCGCCGTGGGTGCGCACGTCGTCGCCGCC
>JBIOZN010000357.1:0-2202 GCA_044871175.1 Acidimicrobiales bacterium
GGCTGCGCGGGCGGGGCCGGGGCCAACTGCCAGAACCCGGGCGTGCGTACCGATCCCACTCTCGCCAACGAGCCCAGCGACCCCGGCCAGGTGCGGGCGTGGGTCCAGCGGCTGCTCGACCAGGAGCACCTCCAGATCGGCTTCGTCGCGATGGACAACGAGCCCGAGCTCTGGGGCTTCAACCAGTACGACATCCACCCCTCCTGCACCACCTATGAAGAGGTGCTCGACCGCTACCTCACGTACGCCACGGCGCTTCGCGAAGTGGCCCCCGACGCCAAGTTCATGGGGCCGGTCATGTGCTGCTGGTTCGACTACTGGCGGATCGCCCCGGGCACCGCCGATGGAGAGCACGTCGACTTCCTCACGTGGTTCCTCCAGGGCGTGCGCGCCCACGACGAGAGCAGCGGCGGACGCACCCTCGACGTGGTGGACGTCCACTACTACCCCCAGAGCGACGTCTACAACGACAACGTCGATGCCGAGACCGCCGCCCGTCGCCTGCGCAGCACCCGCTCGCTGTGGGACCCGTCCTATGTGGACGAGTCGTGGATCAACGAGCGCATCCGGTTCATCCCCCGCATGCGCGACACGATCGCCTCCGCCTATCCCGGGACCCCGCTCGCCATCTCGGAGTGGAACTTCGGTGCCGACGGCACCCAGAACGGGGCCCTCGCCATCGCCGACGTCCTGGGCATCTACGGGCGGGAGGGCGTCTATCTGGCGAGCTACTGGCGCAGCCCGAAGGTCGGGTCGCCCGGGTACTTCGCCTTCAAGATGCACGGCAACTACGACGACCAGGGCTCGAGCTTCACCGGTACGGCGTTGCCGGCGGAGACCTCGGACCTGGCCCGGGTGGGTAGCTACGCCGTTCGCGACGACGCCACCGGCCACCTCAAGCTTCTGCTCCTCAACAAGGACCCTGACGCCGCGCTCACGGCGGGCGTCGACCTGCGGGGGTTCGCCCCGGCGGCGACGGCCACGGTGTACCGCTACTCCGACGCCAATCCCGGCGCCATCGTCCACGAGTCGATGGCGGTCGCCTCGCCCACCCTCACCGTCGCCCTGCCCCCCTACTCGATCACGGTGGTGGACCTGCCACCGGCGCACCCATGACCAGGGCGGCCGGCCTCGGGTCCCGTGCCCGCCGATTGCGGCCGCCGGCGCCCTGGAAGACTCCGGTCGTGCCATCGGGTGGGCGCCCTGTCGCCTCGCCAGCCTCACCAGCCCCGCCCGCTACTGCAACCCCCTCCGCGTCGCGGCCCGGGGACGATCAACCGGCGACCGGGGCCGTCGTCGCTCCTGGCACGCTGACGCTCGCCGACCGGCCGCCCCGCCGCTCGCGCTGGCGGCTGGGCCACCTGGCGAGCGTGGCCCAGGAGGAGCTCGACAACCTCGATCCCGCCTTCCTCGCCGGTCGCGTGCTCTCGGCGCCGTTGCCCGTGGGCGTCGCCAGCCGCCTGCGCACCGCGATAGTGCGGTGGTGCGGCCTGCGGGTGGGGTTGCGATCGACGATCGTGGGGCGCCTCGCCATCACCGGAGGCGGCCGCGCCTCGCGGCGCGTGCGCATCGGGAGCGACTGCTTCATCAACCTGGGCTGCCACCTCGACGCCACCGCCCCGATCGAGATCGGCGACCGCGTCGCCTTGGGCCAGCACGTCCTCATGACGACCAGCTCGCACGACATGGGCCGCAGCGACCAGCGCTCCGGCACGCTCGAGCACCGTGCCATCCGGGTCGGTGACGGCGCGTGGATCGCGGCGCGTGCGGTCGTGCTGCCTGGTGTCGAGATCGGCGAGGGGGCGGTCGTGTGCGCCGGTGCCGTCGTGACTCGTTCGGTGGCCCCGCACACCATGGTGGGCGGAGTGCCCGCCCGAGTCATCAAGTCGCTACCCGTCCACTCCTCGCCCTGACGGCGGCCGTTCGTGGCGGGCCTGCACCTCGGCCACGATCCCGGCGAGGCGCCGGGCGTACACGTCGATGTCATTGGTCCGCTCGACCTGGCGGCGAGCCGACGCCCCCAGGGCGCCCGCCCGAGCGGGGTCGGCCAGGAGGTCGGTGATCGCCTGGCGCAGCGCCTCGGGGTCGCCCGGCTCGACGTAGATGCCGTCGACCCCGTCGGTGATGACGTCGGTCTGGCCTCGGGTGCGGCTGCACACCACCGCTTTGGCCATGGCCATGGCCTCCAGGATGGTGGTGACG
>JBIOZN010000358.1:0-17047 GCA_044871175.1 Acidimicrobiales bacterium
CTCGATCGACAACGACATGTTCGGCACCGACATGACCATCGGGGCCGACACCGCGCTGCACCGCATCACCGAGGCCGTCGACGCACTGCAGAGCACGGCGTCCAGCCACCAGCGCACCTTCGTGATCGAGGTCATGGGCCGCAACTGCGGCTACCTGACGCTGATGGGCGGCCTGGCCACCGGGGCCAACTTCGTCGTGATCCCCGAGAGCCCGCCCCCCGACGGCTGGGAAGACCGGCTGTGCACGGTCCTGCGGGGCGGGCGCACGATCGGTCGGCGCGCCAACATCGTGCTCGTCGCCGAGGGCGCCCGCGACACGCGCGGCGAGCCCATCACGGCCAACCACGTGAAGGCCGTCCTCGAGGAGAGCCTGGGGGAGGACGTCCGGGTCACCATCCTGGGGCACGTGCAGCGCGGCGGCGCGCCCAGCGCCTTCGACCGCTATCTCGGCACCGTGCTCGGGCACGCGGCGGTGCAACAACTGCTCGAGGCGCCCGGCGGCGAGCCCCAGGTGATCGGCATCCGCGGCCACCGCATCACCCGCTCACCGCTGATGGAGTGCGTGGCCACCACCCGATCGATCGCCGCCGTGATCAAGAGCGGCGACTACGAGAAGGCGATGGAGATGCGCGGCGGCAGCTTCACCGACTCGATCCGCCTGCTGGGCACCATGGTGCGAGCGGCGCCCCGGCGGGAGCCCAGCGAGCGCTCGCTGCGCCTGGCCATCCTCCACGGCGGTGCGCCCGCGCCGGGGATGAACTCGGCCGTGCGCGTGGCCCTGCGCGTGGGCATGGATCGGGGGCACACCCTGCTGGCCGTGGAGGACGGGTTCCGCGGCCTGGGCGCCGGCGCCATCGAGGAGATGGACTGGATGAGCGTCAGCGGGTGGGTGTCGCGGCCCGGGGCTGACCTGGGCACCAACCGCTTCGTCCCCGGCCCCGACGACCTGCGCCGCATCGCCGTGCAGCTGTCGACCTACCGGGTGGACGGCCTCCTGGTGATCGGGGGCTGGGCCGCCTACGTGGCCGCGCACACGCTGAACACCCATGCCGAGAAGTACCGCGAGCTCGCGGTGCCCATCGTGTGCGTTCCGGCCACCATCAACAACGACCTGCCGGGATCGGACATGAGCATCGGGGCCGACACCGCCCTGAACAACATCGTCACCGACGTCGACAAGATCAAGGAGTCGGCGGCGGGGTCCCACCGGTGCTTCATCGTGGAGGTGATGGGCCGCGACTGCGGGTTCCTGGGGTTGATGAGCGGTCTGGCCACGGGCGCCGAGCGGGTGTACCTCCCCGAGGAGGGCATGACCCTGCAACGCCTGCAGGCCGACATCGAGGACCTGCGCGAGAGCTTCGCCCTCGGACGCCGAGCCGGCCTCGTGCTCCGCAGTGAGAACGCCGACAAGGTGTACACCACCGCCTTCGTGCAGTCGCTGCTCATCCACGAGAGCGACAACCTCTACGATGTCCGCAGCGCCATCCTCGGGCACGTCCAGCAGGGGGGCTCGCCGTCGCCCTTCGACCGGATCCTGGCCACCCGCTTGGCCTCGGCCGGTATCCAGCACCTCATGGCTCTGGCCGTGAGCGACAACCCGGTCAGCGCCATGGTCGGCCAGCGGGAGGGGAAGGTCGCGTTCACACCGCTGTCGGAGTTCCCCAATCACATCGAACCCGGGGCCCAGCGCGCTCGCGGGCCCCGGTGGTGGATGGCGCTGCGACCGGTCGCCGACATCATGACGCTCGACCCCAACGCGCCGCTGCCGGGCGCCGACCGGCGCCGGCGCTCGGCCTCGTCGCGCGCCCGCGAGTCGGGACGGAGGTGACGGCGCCCCCGTCGCGACTCGCGTCTTTCCGCGTCGGCGTCAGGCGACGGTGACCTCGGGGTCGAGGTACACGTCCTGGATGGCGTTGAGCAGCTCGACGCCCTCGACCATCGGGCGCTGGAACGCCTTGCGGCCCGAGATCAAGCCGTGGCCCCCGGCCCGCTTGTTGATCACCGCCGTGCGGACGGCCGCGGCCAGGTCGCCGGCGCCCTTGGACTCGCCGCCGGAGTTGATCAGGCCGATACGGCCGGCGTAGCAGTTGACGACCTGCCAGCGCGTGAGGTCGATGGGATGGTCGGTGGTGAGCTGGTCGTACACCAGGGGGCTGGTCTTGCCGAACGACAGCGTGGTGAACCCCGCGTTGGTCTCGGGGGCCTTCTGCTTGATGATGTCGGCTTCCACCGTGACACCGAGGTGGTTGGCCTGCCCGGTGAGGTCGGCCGCCGCGTGGTAGTCGCCCGAGTCGGTCTTGAAGGCGCTGTTGCGCAGGTAGCACCACAGCACGGTGAACATGCCGAGGCTGTGGGCCTCTTCGAAGGCGGCCGACACCTCCTGCAGCTGGCGCGTGGCCTGATCGGACCCGAAGTAGATCGTGGCCCCGACGCCTGCTGCGCCGAGCTCCCACGCCTGGCGCGCCGACCCGAACATCACCTGATCGAACCGGTTCGGGTAGGTGAGCATCTCGCTGTGGTTCAGCTTGACGATCATCGGGATCTTGTGGGCGAAGCGTCGGCTCACCGAGCCCAGCACGCCGAACGTGGTGGCCACCGCGTTGCACCCGCCCTCGATGGCCAGCTGCACGATGTTGGCCGGGTCGAAGTAGGCGGGGTTGGGGGCGAAGGACGCCGCGCCCGAGTGCTCGATGCCCTGGTCGACGGGCAGGATCGACAGGTAGCCGCTGTGGGCCAGGCGGCCGCTGCCGTAGATCTGGCCCAGGCTGCGCAGCACCGCGGGGCGACGGTCGGTGGCGACGAAGACCCGGTCGAGGAAGTCGGGGCCAGGCAGCGTCAGGTCTTCCTTGGGGATGGCCTTGGCCGTGTGCTGCAACAGGAACTCGGCCTCCTCGCCGAGCTGCTTCTGGATGTCCATTTGGGACTTCACTCCTTCGTGAGTGCAGAGATCTCAGTACAAGAACATGGGCTTGCCGACCACGTGGCGCACCTTGGGCCGGTAGGCGGCGACGTCGTAGAACTCGTCGACGTCGACCCGCCGGGCGCCTTCGCGCGTCACGCTGATGGGCACGTTGGTGTAGGTCCCGCCGCGCAGGGCCACCATGCGGCCCGACGATCCTTCCACCACGAGGTCGGCCGCCATCACCGCGTAGTTGGTGGCCACCATGAGGTCGAGGGAGTCGGGGCTGCCCGACCGCATGAGGTAGGCCACCTGCTGCAGCACGATGTCCTCACCGGTGATCTTCTTGATCAAGTCACCGGTGATGGCGCCGATGCCGCCGAGCTTGCGGTGCCCGAAGGCGTCCTCCTCACCGGACAGGAACATCTCCCCGCCGGTGATGGTGGCCCCCTCGGAGATGGTGGCCATGGCGTAGTTCGACGGGTTGGCCCGCTTGTCGGCCACCAGCAGGTGGGCGAAGCGCTCCACGTCGAAGGGCACCTCGGAGATCACGGCCCGGTCGACCCCGGCCAGGTAGGCGGTGATGAGCGAGGTCTCGCCGCTGTAGCGCCCGAACAGCTCGACCACGGCGATGCGCTCGTGGGAGCCGGTGGAGGTCCGCAGGCGGTGGATGAAGTCGACCCCGCGGGTGACGGCGGTGGAGAAGCCGATGCAGTAGTCGGTACCGTGGACGTCGTTGTCCATCGTCTTGGGGATGGCGATGACGGGCACGCCCTCGTCGTGCAGGCGCAGGGCGTACGACAGCGTGTCGTCGCCGCCGATCGGGATCAGCGCGTCGATGCCGAGCCGGTCGATCACCCGCATGACGTGCTTGGTGAAGTCGTAGGGCCCCTCACCCACGGCCTGGTCCTGCAGGAACGACGGCACCCCCGACGCTTTCACGCGGGCGGGATTCGTGCGGGAGGTGTGCAGGATCGTGCCGCCCGACCGGTCGATGGTGCGCACTGCCACCGGGCTGAGCGGCATGATGTTGTCGGCGGTGGACTGGTCGTCGTCCGGGTTGACCTGCAGAAGGCCGCCCCAGCCCCGGCGTATGCCGACCACCTCGTGGCCTCCCTCGGCGGCCCGGGTGACGGCCGCCTTGATGCACGGGTTCAACCCGGGGACGTCGCCCCCGCCGGTGAGTATCCCGATCCGCATGAAGTCCTTCCTCTCCCTCTCACGAGTCGCCGTCAGTGTGCCGGATGTGGACGCGGCAGGACACCGAGAGCTCAGTTGGCGTGATGACGGTCGCGACCTCGTCGGCCACGACATGGATCAGCGGCAACAGATCGTCGCGGGCGGGCGAGTCGAACTCGATCTCGACCACGAAGATGTCGCCCTCGGTGTAGGCATCGACGATCCAGTCCTCCGGCGGCACGGTCTCGCAGAGGTCGGGCGCCACTCGGATGGCGCTGTCGATCACCAGATCCCGCGGGCTGGCCTGAGGCGGCAGCCGGTTGCCGCGAGCCTCGGTCGGAGGAGTGAGCGGGAACTCAGACGGCGTGAGCTGGAGCTCAGACATCGTCATTCCTCCTGACACGGTGATGACATCCAGTATGGAAGGGGTAGGTGGTGGGATTCACGGGACCAAGGTCCCTGGCTCCCAGCATCAAAGCCCTGCGGAACGCCCCCTTCAGGCGCCCGGTCGTGGGCTCTGTTGGCGGCCGGGCTCGGGCTTCAGGTTGCCGGACAAACTCCCGTCGAGCCCCACCGGGGGCAGCGCGCAGGGGTGCCCGGCCCACAGCTCGACGCTATCGCCCGTGCGGCCCCGGGGTCCTTCGGCGATCAGGTCCACGAGTACGGCGGCCACCTGCTCGGGCTCCATCATCGTGGGCGGGGGCGGCGCCGCCCCCAGGTGCGAGCGGTACATGGGCGTGTTGGTGGGGCCCATGCCCAGGGAGTTGACGCGGACCCCGTGCGGCGCCAAGGCGCGCGACCACACGAGGGTCAGCCCCTTCACGCCCCACTTGGACGCGTCGTAGACGTCGAAGCCGGCCCCGCCGAGCGGTGGGCGCCGCACCGTCGCCCACCCGCAGGCGGCGGCGTCGGCGTGGCCGACGTCGACGGGGTAGCCGCAGGTGTGGATGTGGTCGGTGGTGACGTTGACGATGTCGCCACCGCGCTCGATGAGGTGGGGCATGGCCGCCCGGCCCACGAAGTACGTGCCGGCGAGGTTGACCCCGATCGTCGCCCTGAAGTCGTCGACGGCGCGCTCCCACGGGTCGGTGGCCGGCGCGGTGATGCGCACCACGCCGGCGTTGTTGACCACGATGTCGAGCCCGCCGAGCCGTCGGGCGGCCTCGCCGACGAACGCCGCGACGGCGTCGGGCTGGGAGACGTCGGCGGTCGCCGCCCACGAGCGCCCGCCGTGGCGCGCGAGCACCGGCGTCAGGTCGGCCACGGCCGGCGCGACGTCGCAGACGGCCACGTGGGCCCCGGCCTGGGCCAGGGCGAGGGCGAAGGCCCGGCCCAGCCCCTGGGCCGCGCCGGTGACGAGGGCGTGGCGCTGCTCCAGGGGACGGGGCGCGGGCGTCATGGCCGCCTCATGGCCCTGTCACTGGCGGCGTCACTGGCGGGGTCACCGCAGCGTCACCCGGAGGTTCCAGCAGGTGTGCATCTCGCCGTGGCGCCGCGACCGCAGGGTGGGCGCGGCGCCCGGTGCCAGCCGGATCTTCGGGGCGGCGTCGAGCAGCAGGGTGGACACGGCGACGATCGTGTCGCGCGTCAGGGCGTACCGCGAGCGGGGGCGGTCCTCGGGCAGGGCGGGATGGACCGACGGCTTCCCCAGGCCGAAGGCGATCCCCGAGCACAGCCCGTCGGCGCGGTACTGGCCCCGCGGCTCGCGCTGGCACAGGTCCTTGCGCGAGACGATGAACTCGTCGGGCTGAGCGAAGGCACGGGGGTCGCGGTTGGCGGCCGCCGCCGAGCACACCACCAGGGCGCCGGCCGGCAGCAGGCGCCCGAAGCGCTCGACTTCGTGGCGGGTGAAGCGCTTGGCCGAGAGCACCGGCGTGGAATGGCGGAGCGCCTCCAGGAAGGCTGTCTTCACGAGCCGCCGCTGGCCGAGGACCTCCTCGAGCTGCTCGGGATGGGTGAGCAGCAGGAACCAGAGGTTGACGAGGGCGCCGGGCAGGGTCTCGTGGTCGGCCTCGAGCAGGGTGGCCACGACGTCGTCGGCCGTGGTGGGCCCTCCGTCGGGGTCTAGGGCGGCGAGAGCGGATACGAGGTCGTCGCCGGGGTCGCGGCGGCGGCGGGCGAGCAGCGGGCCGAAGTAGCCGGTGAGCTCGGCGATCGCCTGGCGCCCGGCCTGCTCGGCCACGGGGTCGGCGTGGACGCCTCGCTGCATGGCGGCGAAGCGGGCCGTGAACCAGGCCGCATCCTCGGCGGGAAGGTCGAGGACGCGGAGGCGCAGGGCGGCGGAGAACCGCAGCCCGAGGTCGCGGGCGAGGTCGGCCTCGCCGGCGGCGGTGAGCTCGCCGATGATCTGCTCGGCCAGCCGGGGGGCGTGGGCGTCGACTCGGGCCGTATACGCCGCCCGCACGGACAGGTGGGCGCCCAGGTCCCGCCCGAACTGCGGTAGGCCGTAGAACCACCGCTTCGGGCGCGTCCGGTAGTTGGCGTCGTCCTGGAACACCGACGTGACGTCGTCGTAGCGGGTGATCCAGTAGGCGTTGCCCGACCAGTCCCGGTAGCACGGGTAGTGCTCCCGGAGGATCCCGACCAGTCGGTAGGGGTCGCGGAGGTACTCCTCGGTGCGCAGCCGACCGGGCGCGATCAGCGGGGTGGCCTCCCCCGGCCGTTCACGCTGGTGCACCTCGTAGCTGCGGTACCCGGCCCGGTGCTGATCGACCCGAGCGGGGTCCGAGGGGTCGCTCATGGTCACGCCTCAAACCCGGTCGAACTCGATCCACAGCTCGTTGATGGCCCCGATGCCGATCGGCGCCACGCTGACGCCGTCGATGTCCTTGGGCATCCGGTCGGCGGCGATGGTGGGGTTCTTCAGGTGCCGCCCCACGATCTGGGAGCCGAGCACCGACTCCTGGGTCGAGATCCACGCGCCCGGGCACAGGTGGGTGCCCACGCCGAAGGCGAGGTGGCTGTGGCGGCCCTCCTTGTGGTAGCCGCCGCGCAGGATCTTGCCCGCGTACATGTCGTCCCGGAAGATGTCGAAGCGCTCGGGGTCGCGGAAGATCCGCTCGTCGTGGTTGGCCGAGTAGTCCACCATCTTGAGCAGTGAGCCCGCCGGGATGGCGATCCCGTGCAGCTCGATGTCGAAGCTGTTGTGGCGCGGCTGGAGCCCGCCGATCGGCGTGGCGCAGCGGAGCGCCTCCTGGAAGGCGTTGTTCCACAGCTCCTCGTCGGCGAGCACGGCCGCCAGCTGCTCGGGGTGCCGCAGCATCAGGTACCACAGGTTGAGGATGGCCCCGCGGGTCGTCTCCCCGCCGCCCCCCACGATGAGGGCGATGAACGACGTGATCTCCTCGGTCGACATGACGTCGCCGTCGATCACCGAGTGGCAGAGCTCGGAGATGATGTCCATGGCGACCTGGTTGCCCTGGTCGTCGTACAGGAAGCTCGGCTCCTCCCGGCGGGCGGCCACCAGGCCCTCGACGTAGTCCTCCAGCTCCTGGCGGGCGAGCAGTCCCTGCTCGTGTCCGGGCTGGCCGCCGAGGCCGCTCATCATGGAGTGGTACCAGTAGAAGAAGCGGTCCCGCGCCTCGTCGGGGAAGCCGAGGACCTGGCACACGACGCGTATGGGGAACTCGTTGGCGAACGCCCGCCCGAACTCGATCGTGTAGCGCCCAGTGGCGGGGTCGCGCTCGGCCACGCCCGTGTCGGGGTCGAACCAGGACTCGATCATCTCCTCGGCCAGGCGTTGGAGGGCGGGCAGCCGCTTGGTCAGCGCCGCGCCGACCAGATGGCGGCCGTAGATGTTGCGGCGGCGCCGGTGCTCCACACCGCTCAGCTCGAGCTGGGTGTTGCCGAGCACGCCGCTGGAGGATCCTTTGGGAATCGTGTTGAACCCGGCCTCATCGAGGTAGCACGCCTCGATGTCCTCGTAGCGCGTCACCCAGTAGCAGTTGTGGAGCTTGTCGTGGAACACCGGGTAGTGGTCGCGCAGGATCCGGTAGTAGGGGTACGGGTTGCGCTTGAACTCGGCCGAGTCGAACAGGCGGGGGTCGATCAGGGGCGTCCCGTCGGGGGCGTGGCCCATGTCGACCGCCTCGCCCACCGGCATCAACTGGAAGTCCCGCGCGCCGGAGTGGTCGGGCTCGCGCTCGGGCGCGTCGGACGGGCCCAGGCCGTAGGCGGCGGCGATCTCGCCGCCGCTGAGGAGGGGCGTGGTCATGAGGCCTCCGCGTGCGTCACTGGCCGGCGGCGAACGCAGCCGCCGACGCCCCGGCCACCCGTCCGAACACGGCGCCGTTGGCGTAGTTGTTGCCACTGCCGATGTACTGGGCGCCCACCACGCCCCCGGTGCACTCGCCGGCGGCGAACAGCCCGGGGATGGCGCCCCCGTCGGCGCCCCGGACCTGGGCGGCGGGGTCGA
This sequence comes from Acidimicrobiales bacterium, assembly GCA_044871175.1. GTDB lineage: Bacteria > Actinomycetota > Acidimicrobiia > Acidimicrobiales > Ilumatobacteraceae > JBIOZN01. The sequence continues at coordinate 8,493 of JBIOZN010000358.1, forward strand.
TGCGCAGCCCGCAGGCGGTGGACGCCACCGTGGCCGGGCGCAGCTCGGCGCCGTAGAACGGCGGGGTGGCCACCGGCTCCAGGAAGGCGGCGTCCTTCAGGTACTCCCCGTCGTGGGCGGCGGCGACGCCGGCGTTGTAGCGGGCCACCGTCCCCACCAGATGGGCCGGCGGCAGCCCGAGGGCGGTGGCCAGGTCGGTGATCGTCGCCGCCGCCGTCATCCGCCCGAGCTTCACCATCTGCTCGACGATGTCGAGGTTCCAGTGCGGGCTCTGGCGCTTGGTGGAGCCGGGGATGGCGTGCTTGTACCGCGCCACTCCGGCCGCCGTCGCCGTCTCGAGGATGGCATGGTCGAACACGGCGTAGGCCCGGTCGCCCTGCTGGCGCGTCAGGTAGTCGAGGATGCCGTACGGCGCGGTCTCGTCGGCGAAGCGGCGGCCCTCGCGGTTCACGAGCACGATCCAGCCGGGAAGGTACGCCTCGTAGATCAGATCGAATCCGGCGTGGAGGAGCCGCAGGCCGTGATCGTGGCCCACGATCTGCGCGCCCACCTGGCCGGCGAAGTCGAAGGCGTCGCCGCGCGCGCCGGCGGCGCCGATGTACCAGGCCGCCTCTGTGTGGGCGGCCGACGGGAAGTAGGTCGCCAGCTTCTCGGCGCTGTTGCCGAACCCGCCGGTGGCGATCACCACCGCGCCCGCCCGGATGGCGTCGTCCCCCACGGCCACCCCGACGACGGTGCCGGCACCGGCGTCTCGGAGCAACCGGTCGACCCGTTGGCCCAGGGCCACGTCGACCTCGACTTCCCGGCAGTGCCGGGTGAGGATGTCGATCACCGCCTGGCCCCGTCCGATGGGCACGTGCACGCGGGGGGCGCGCTCCTCGCCGCCGAGCACCAGCGTGTCGTAGTACTCGACCCCGAGGTCGCCGAGCCACTCCACCGTGGGCCCGGCCAGCTCGCTGAACCGGCGCACGACGGCGGCGTCGACGTCCCAGCGGTTGAGCTGCATGTAGTCGTGGAACAGGGCGTCGGCGTCGTCGTCGATACCCAAGGCCTTCTGGTACCGCGTCCCGGCGCCCATGATCAACCCGCCTGACAGCCGGGACGACCCGCCGATGACGCCTTCGCTCTCGGCCACCAGCACACGGCCCGCCCCCTGCTGGCGCGCCGTCAAGGCGGCCGCCAGCCCGGCGACGCCGGACCCGACGACGACAACGTCGACATCACGTTCGCAGTCCACGGTGTTCGTCACAGCAGCGCCTCGGCCAGCTGGCGCCACTCGGCCAGGGGGATCTCCCGGTCGGCCCGAAGGACCTGCACGGCCACGTGGTCGGCCCCGGCGTCGTGGTGGGCGCGGATGCGCCGTACGACGGTGTCGAGGTCGCCCCAGGCCACGATGGCGTCAACCAGGCGGTCGGACGCCGCTTTCGGATCGGCCCAGTCGTCGTCGGAGAACCCGAGCCGGCGCAGGTTGGCCAGGTAGCCGGGCGCCCGGAGGTAGAAGCCCACCATGCTCCGGCCGATCGCCCGAGCCGTGCTGGCGTCGGTGTCGAGCACGACCATCTGCTCGGGAGCGAGCAGGGCGTCGGGCCCGACGATGTCGCGCGCCGTCTTGGTGTGGTCGGGCGTCGTGAGGTAGGGGTGGGCGCCGTTGGCCTGGGTGGCCGACAGCTCCAGCATCTTGGGCCCGAGGGCCGCCAGCACGCGACCGGGATCGTCGTCGGGGCCGACGGCGTTGAACACGGCCTGGTCCATCGCCGTCAGGTACGACCGCAGGTACGAGAGCGGGCGGTCGTAGCTGTGGCCGCGCACCTTCTCCACGAGGACGGGGCTGCTCACCCCCAGGCCCAGCAGGAAGCGGCCCGGGTAGGCCTCGGCCAGCGTCTTCTGGCACGCGGCCGTGGTCATGGCGTCGCGCGCGTAGACGTTGGCGATGCCGGTGGCCAGCTTCAGGGTGGAGGTGGCCGACAGCAGCAGCCCGGCGGTCACGAAGGGGTCGCGCCCGGTGGCCTCGTTCAGCCACAGCGTCGGGTAACCGAGCGCCTCCAGCTCCTCGGCCGCCTCCTTCGCCCGGGACGACGGGTGCGCATCGAAGACCGCGGTCCAGATGCCGATCCGACCGATGTCGATGGTCACGGGGCCACCCTACGGCGCCGGTGACGGGTGCCACTCACGAGGACCGCGAACCGTCGGCGCTGTTCGCGCGTAGTGAGGGGCGGCACCGGCGCCACCCGGCCGTTTTCGCGGCCGGGGCCGGCGCGACCCCAATCGAAACCCCTCGACGACAGGCCCGTCCCGGGCCGCTATGAAACGGAGCAACAAATGAAGCAAGGAAATCGCCGCCCCCGGGGACGGGCCGCCCGCCGGCTGCTCCTCGGCAGCGCGATCGGAGCCGGCGTCATCGTGTTGGCGGGTCACCCGGCGAGCGCAGCAACCACCGCATCGTTCAGCAACGGCGTGCTCAGCGTCTTCGGTGACTCGGCCGCCAACACCATCGTGATCAGCCGCAACGCGGCCGGCGCCATCCTGATCAACGGCGGCGCCATCTCCGTCATCGGCGGCCCGCCCACGGTCGCCAACACGACCCTGATCCAGGTCTTCGGGCTCGCCTCCGACGACGTGATCACCCTCGACGAGGCCAACGGCGCGCTCCCGCGAGCCAACCTGTTCGGCGGGTCGCAGAACGACCGGCTCACCGGCGGATCCGGTGGCGACATGCTGTTCGGCCAGGACGGCAACGACACGCTCCTGGGCAAGGGCGGTGTCGACCTGCTGTTCGGCGGCACCGGGAACGACACCCTCACCGGCGGCGACGCCGACGACCAGGTGTTCGGCGAAGGCGGCAACGACCGGATGATCTGGAACCCCGGCGACGACACCGATCTCAACGAAGGCGGCAGCGACGCCGATTCCGTGGAGGTCAACGGCGGTGGCGGCGCCGAGGTGTTCACCGCCACGGCCAACGGGACGCGGGTCCGTTTCGATCGCCTTGACCCGGCGCCGTTCGCCATCGACATCGGCACCTCCGAGAACCTGGTCCTCAACGCCAATGGCGGTGACGACAGGTTCTCGGCCACCGGGAACCTGGCCGCCCTCGTCAAGATCACCGCCGACGGCGGGACGGGCAACGACACGCTCCTGGGCAGCAACGGGGCCGACGTCCTGCTCGGGCGCGACGGCAACGATTTCGTCGACGGCCAGCAGGGCAACGACGTCGGCTTCATGGGCGCCGGCGACGACGTCTTCCAGTGGGATCCAGGCGACGGCAGCGACGTGGTCGAGGGCCAGGCCGGCACCGACACGATGCTGTTCAACGGCAGCGCGGCCAACGAGATCTTCGAGGCGTCCGCCAACGGTTCGCGCCTGCGGTTCACCCGCAACGTCGCCAACATCGTGATGGACACCGACGACGTCGAGATCGTCGACCTCAATGCGTTGGCTGGGAGCGACGCGCTCACCGTCAACGACCTGTCCGGCACCGACGTCATGAAGGTCGACACCGACCTGGCCGGCACCGTCGGTGGCACCGCCGGCGACGCCCAGGCCGACACGATCACCGTCAACGGCACCAACGGCGACGACCACATCGACGTGGTGGGCGCCGGCACCTCGGCGTCGGTGCTCGGCCTGGCCGCCCAGGTGAACCTCACCAACGCCGAGGGCGCCAACGATGCCCTGGTCATCAACTCCCTGGGCGGCGACGACGCGGTCACGGCGACGGCACTGCCGGCCGGCGTCATCAAGCTCGCGGTCGACGGCGGAGCGGGCGACGACACGCTTCTCGGCTCCCAGGGGGCCGATGTGGCGCGGGGCGGCGACGGCAACGACTTCACCTTCGGCGACAACGGCGACGATGTGGCCTTCATGGGTGCGGGCGACGACGTGTTCCAGTGGAACCCGGGGGACGGCAACGACACCCTCGAAGGTCAGGACGGCACCGACAACATGCGGTTCTTCGGCGCCAACGTGGCCGAGAACATCGACATCGCCGCCAACGGCGGACGGGTGCGCTTCTTCCGCGATGTCGCCAGCGTCAACATGGACCTCGACGACGTCGAGAGCATCGACTTCCGGGCCCTGGGTGGCGCCGACAACATCGTCCAGGGTGACATGAGCGGCACGGATCTGAGCCGGGTGGATCTGGACCTGCGCGGACCCAACGGTGGGGGCGACGGTGCCGCCGACACGGTCACCGTAAACGGCACCCAGGGGAGCGACGCGTTCGCGGCCGCCGGCGACGCCGGCGGGGTCAATGTCTCGGGCCTCCAGGCCGGGGTCAACATCCTCGCGCCCGAGCAGGCGCTCGACCGCCTGACGCTCAACGGCCAGGCGGGGGACGACACGATGAACGCCAGCTCGCTGCAGGCCGACGGTGTCCAGCTGACGATGAACGGCGGCCTGGGGGCGGATGCGTTCTTCGGCAGCCAGGGCAACGACCTTATGAACGGCGGTGACGGCGACGACACCGCCCTCATGGCGGCGGGCGACGACACCTTCGTCTGGAACCCGGGCGACGACAACGACACGCTCGAAGGCCAAGACGGCACCGACGTCATGGCGTTCAACGGGGCCAACGTGGCCGAGAACATCGACATCTCGGCCAACGGCGGACGGGTGCGGTTCTTCCGCAACGTCGCCAACGTCACCATGGACCTGAACGACGTCGAGGTGGTCGACTTCAGGGCCCTCGGCGGCGCCGACACCATCGTCGCCAACGACCTCAGCGGCACTGACGTGACCGAGGTGAACACCAACCTCGGTGCCGGCGGGGGTGGCGGCGACGGCCAGGCTGACAGCGTGATCGTCCAGGGCACGAGCGGCGACGACATCGGCGTGCCGGCGGGCGACGCCAACGGCGTCTCGGTCTCCGGCCTGGCCGCCCAGGTCAACATCACCGGGGCCGAGGCCGCCAACGACCGGCTGACGATCAACACGCTGGCCGGCGACGACGTCGTCGACGCGTCGGGGCTGACGGCCGACTCGATCCAGCTGACGGCCGACGGCGGCGACGGCGACGACGTCCTCGTCGGCGGGGCCGGTAACGACGTCCTCCGCGGCGGCGCCGGTGATGACGTGCTCATCGGCGGCCCGGGCAACGACACCATCGACGGCGGCGACGGCGACGACATCGAGATCAACCTGGTCGCCGGCGGTGACACCGTCACCTCGGCCCGTGCGGCCGACAAGGCTTGGCTCGCCAGCCACGCCCGCATCACTGACGGCAAGACCGAGCTCGACGTCGGCGACAACACGTGGACGCTTCCCCACGCCGACCTCTCCGAGGTCATCGCCGACGGCACCGCGTCGTAGCCATAACGGTCCCACCCGACGGCCCTGGCGTCTCGGCGCACCAGGAACACCCGGCGCACCAGGAGAGCGAAACCTGCTCCTGGTGCGCCGGGACCGTTCGGCCTCGACGTTGCCACCCGTAACGCCGGCGGGGCGGCAGGGGATGACAGCGCCATGATCTCCGTCATGGACACCTTCGATGTGATCGTCATCGGCGCCGGCCCGGCGGGCGAGACCGTCGCCGGGCGCTGCGCCGACCATGGGCTGTCGGTGGCTGTGGTCGAACGGGAGCTGGTCGGCGGTGAGTGCTCGTACTGGGGCTGCATGCCGTCCAAGACGTTGATCCGTCCTGGCGACGTCATCGCCGCCGTCCGCCGCGTCCCCGCCGCCGCGGCCGCCGTGAGCGGGACGATCGACGCCGACCTCGCCTTCGCTTCGCGCGACCGGATCACCGGCAACTGGGACGACACCGGAGCGCGGCCCTGGCTCGAAGAGCGCGGCGTCACGGTGATCCGGGGTACCGGTCGTCTGGCCGGCGAACGACGGGTCGACGTCGAGACGCCCGACGGCCCGGTGTCCCCGCTGGGGGTGCGCCGGGCCGTCGTGCTGGCCACGGGCACCCGGGCGTCGATCCCGCCCGTGCCTGGCCTCGCCGACGCCGAACCCTGGGACAACCGTGACATCACCGCCGCCAAGCAGCTGCCCGCACGCCTGCTCGTGTTGGGCGGGGGCGCCATCGGGCTCGAGATGGCCCAGGCCTACCGCCGCCTCGGCGTCGCCGACGTCACCGTCATCGAGGTGGCACCCCGCCTGCTCGCCCGTGAGGAACCCTTCGCCAGCGACGAGGTCCGCGCCGGTCTGGAAGCCGAGGGCATCGCCGTCCACACCGGGATCGAGCTGACCCGCGTCGAACGCCGAGAGTCGGGGCCGATCGCCGCCGTGCTCGACGATGGTACCGAGCTGAGCGCCGACGAGTTGCTGGTCGCCGCGGGGCGCCGGCCCGCCACCGCCGACCTCGGACTTGATCGGGTCGGCCTCCGACCAGGTCACTACGTCGAGGTCGACGACCACCTGCGGGCGACGGGTGTCCCCGGCGCCTGGCTGTACGCAGTGGGCGACTGCAACGGACGCGCCCTGCTCACGCACATGGGCAAGTACCAGGCGCGCGTGGCCGCCGACGTCATCGTCGGCAGGGACAGCACCAGCGTCGCCGACCACGGCATCGTCCCCCGGGTCACGTTCACCGACCCCCAGGTGTGCGCCGTCGGGCTCACCGAGGCCGACGCCCGCCAGCAGGGTGTCGACGTCCGAACGGTGCGCTATGCCACCGGTGGCGTCGCCGGCGCCGCCGTGCTCGGCGAGGAGTTCCCGGGGACCAGCCAACTGGTCATCGACGCCGGCCGCGGCGTGATCGTCGGTGCCACCTTCGTCGGGCCGGGCGTCCAGGAGCTGCTCCACTCGGCCACCATCGCCATTGCCGGCGCAGTCCCCCTCGACCGTCTGTGGCACGCGGTGCCGTCGTTTCCCACCGTCAGCGAAGTCTGGCTCCGGCTCCTCGAGGCGTACGGGCTGTGACCGCGGGGCTGTCGTTCGCCAACCTGCTCGCCGTCGCCTGATCGCCGTCGCCCCGCCGCTGGTGGCGCGGTTGAATGGGTCGAGGTCGACCAGCCGGTGACGCAGACCGGTGCGGCCCTGTGAGAGCTGACCGGATGTGTCGGGCGTCAGGGTCAACCTTGGCTGCTCGACGTCTTCTGCTCCGTGGCCTGGCTGATGGCCCACGCCGCGTTGACCAGGCCGATGTGGCTGAACGCCTGGGGGAAGTTCCCCAGCAGCTCGCCGGTGTCGGGATCGACCTCCTCGGCGAGGAGGCCGACGTCGTTGGCGAAGGCGATGGCCCGCTCGAACAGGGTCGTCGCCCGCTCGACCTGGCCGGCCAGCGCTCGGGCCTGGGCCAGCCAGAACGTGCAGAGCAGGAAGGTGCCCTCGTCGCCGCCGAGGCCGTCGGGCGCCAGGTACCGGTAGACGAGGCCCTGCCTGTCGCTGAGCCGCTCCTCGATGGCGTCGAGGGTGGCCAGCATGCGGGGGTCGCGCGGGTCGATGAATCCGACGATGGGCATCATGAGCGCCGAGGCGTCGAGGTGGTCGCTGTCGAAGGCTTGCGTGAACGCCTGGGCCGATTCGCTCCACCCGCGGGAGTGGATGGCGTGGGCGATCTCGTCGGCCGTGCGCTTCCACTCGGCCGTGTGGTGGTGGGCGTCGAGCAGGTCGGCCAGGGCGATGGCCCGGTCGAGCGCCACCCAGCACATCAGCTTGGAGTACAAGAAGTGTTGGGGGTCGCCCCGCACCTCCCAGATGCCCTGGTCGGTCTCGGTCCACTGGGCGGCGGCCACGTCGGCCAGGGCGGCCAGGAACCCTTTCGTGTCGGGATCGAGGCGCTCGACGATGTCGGGCAGACGGGCGGCGGCGTTCAGCAGCTCGCCGTACACGTCGAGCTGGCGCTGGTTCCAGGCGCCGTTGCCGATGCGCACGGGCCGGCTGTCCCGCCAGCCCGCCAGGTGCGGGAGCTCGCGTTCGGTGAGGTCGTGCTCCCCGCCGACGCCGAACATGATCTGGAGGTCACCGCCTCGGCGCACCTGGGCGGCGGCCGAGGTGGCCATGTAGGTGAAGAAGGCGTCGGCCTCGTCGGGGCAGGCGGCCACCCACAACGCCTGCAAGGTGAAGCTGGCGTCGCGCACCCACGCGTACCGGTAGTCCCAGTTGCGAGTCCCGCCGATTGTCTCGGGGAGCGACGTCGTCGCGGCGGCCGCGATCGCGCCGGTTCGAGCGAACGTCAAGGCCTGCAGCACTCTGCCGCTGTGGTGGACCAGATGCCGCCAGGGTCCCTCGTAACGCTGATGGAGCCTCGCCCACGAGCGCCAGGTGGTGATCGTGCCGTCGAGGCGGCGGGCGAGATCGGCCTGGCTCGACGGCTCGGGACCGTGCTCCTCGGTGGTGCGGTGCTGGAGTCCGAAGTACAGCGACTCACCCTCCGACACCGTGAACCGAGCGGTCACGCACCCGTCGTCCACGACGACCGGTACGGGGGTCGACAGGCCCATGACGTCCGGTCCGCCCCACAGGCGCACGCCCCCGCCGATGGGGACGACGACCGGCGTGACCAGCCCGTATTCGGGCCGAGCGACGAGCTCGAGGTCGACGTCGACCCGACCGGCTACCCCCGTGACGCGTCGTACGAGAAGGCGCGGAGCGCGACGTCCGAGCTGGTGGCC
>JBIOZN010000359.1:0-3700 GCA_044871175.1 Acidimicrobiales bacterium
GCGTCGCATACGCGCGAAAAGTGACCCAACGCTCGGCGTTCAGGTGGTTGTGGCGGGTGTGCCGGCGTCGAAGCGCTGACGGAGCAGGTCCCACTCGTCGGCCCCGAAGCGGCGGAACATCGTGGCCACGTCGGTGGCCGCGGGCGGGGGCGTCCGGTGCGCCTTGACCCGCGCCAAGGCGGCGTCGCCCGCCTCGATCGCCGCCGCCAGCAGCAACGTGGGCAGGATCGCCAGCTTGTAGCCCATCGCTTCGGCCTCGCCCAGGTCGACGGCAGGCGTGCGCCCGCCGGGCACGACGTTGAGCAGGCAGGGCCCCTGCACCCGCGCCGGCACGGCGGCGACCTCGTCGCGCGTCTCGGGGGCCTCCACGAAGGCCACGTCGGCGCCCACCGCCAGCGCCGCGTTGGCCCGGGCGACGGCCTCGTCGAGGCCGAGCACGGCGCGGGCGTCCGTGCGGGCGATGACGACGAAGGCGTCGTCCCGCCGCGCCGCGACGGCGGCGGCGATCTTGGAGACGAACGCCTCCGAGGAGACGACCTCCTTGCCGGCGAGGTGGCCGCACCGTTTGGGCGCCACCTGGTCCTCGATGTGCACACCGGCGACGCCGCGGGCCTCGTACTCGCGCACCGCCCGGGTGACGTTGAGCTCGTTGCCGTAGCCGGCGTCGGCATCGGCGATGACCGGCAGCGCCACCGCCCGCGCCAGCACGCCGGCGTTGTCGACCATCTCGCTCATGGTCAGCAGGCCGAAATCGGGGAAACCCCGGGCCACCGACGTGCCCGCGCCGGTCATGTACACGGCGCCGAACCCAGCCTGCTCGATGAGGCGCGCGCCGATGGCGTCGTAGGCCCCGGGCGCGATCAGCAGGCCGGGGGCGGCCAGGAGCTCACGCAGCGAGCGCGCGGAAGGTGTCATGCACGGTCCCTGTCGTGACGGTAGCCGGGCGGAGGGAAGACTCGGGGCCGTGGGCTTCCGCACGATCATCGAGCCGTTCCGTATCCACTCCGTCGAGCCCTTGCGGATGACGACGGTGCAGGACCGCCAGGAGGCCTTGCGTCACGCCGGGTACAACCTGTTCGCGCTGCGATCCGACGACGTGCTGATCGACCTGCTCACCGACTCGGGCACGGGCGCCATGTCCGAGGAGCAGTGGGCCGGCATCCAGCGGGGCGACGAGAGCTACGCCGGTTCGCCCTCGTGGTTCCGCTTCCTCGCCGCCGTCCAGGAGCTGTTCCCCTACCCGCACGTGATCCCCACGCACCAGGGGCGGGCGGCCGAGCGGATCCTGTTCAGCGTGATCGGCGGTCCGGGCAAGGTCGTCCCCAACAACACCCACTTCGACACCACGCGGGCCAACGTCGAGATCACGGGCGCCGAGGCGGTCGACCTGGTGACCCCCGAGGCGCTCGAACCCGCCGTCCCCCATCGCTTCAAGGGCAACATGGACCTCGCCCGCCTCGACGCCCTCCTTGCTGCTCGCGCCGCCGACGTGCCCGCCGTGTTCGTCACGATCACCAACAACTCCGGCGGCGGCCAGCCCGTCTCTCTCGCCAACCTCCGTGGCGTGCGCCGCCTGTGCGACCGCTACGGCGTCCCGCTGTTCCTCGACGCCTGCCGCTTCGCCGAGAACGCCTGGTTCATCCGCGAGCAGGAGGACGGCCAGCAGAACCGTGACGTGCCCGACATCGTCCGGGACATGGCCGGGTTGGCCGACGGCATGACGATGAGCGCGAAGAAGGACGGGCTGGCCAACATCGGTGGGTGGCTCGCCGTGCGCGACGGCGACCTGGCCGAGCAGTGCCGCAACGTCCTCATCCTCACCGAGGGGTTCCCCACCTACGGTGGCCTGGCCGGGCGCGACCTTGAGGCCATCGCCCAGGGTCTGCGGGAGGTCGTCGCCCACGACTACCTGCGGTACCGCGTCCGGTCGACCGGGTACCTGGGCCGCGGGCTGGCCGACGCCGGCATCCCCGTGGTGCGGCCCATCGGCGGCCACGCGGTGTACGTCGACGCCCGCGCTCTCCTGCCGCACATCCCGCCCCTCGAGTACCCCGGTCAGGCGCTGGCGGTCGCGCTCTACGAAGCGGGCGGTATCCGGGCCTGTGAGATCGGCACGGTGATGTTCGGCCGCCACCCCGACGGGTCCGAGACGCCGGCCGCGCTCGACCTCGTGCGCCTGGCCATCCCCCGGCGCACCTACACCCAGAGCCACATCGACTACGTGATCGAGGTGTGCGCCCACGTCGCCCAGCAGGCGGGCGAGCTCCGGGGCTTGCGCATCGCCGAGCAGGCGCGCACGCTGCGCCACTTCACCGCCCGCTTCGCCCCCATCACCGGGTAGCTCACCGCTGACCGGAACTCACGTCTCGGCGCGAAATCCGCCACATTTGGCGGGATTTGCGCCGAGAGCCGTAGCGCCCCCGCCGCAGGCCGGGCGGGCGTCAGTCCTTGGTGCCCTGGACGGTGTCGATGGCGTCGTCGGCCTTGTCGGCCAGACCGCCGACGGTGCCGCCCTCGGTGGCCTTCTTCTCGGCCACGTCTTCGGCCTTGTTGAGCGCCTCGCTGTCCTTGGCCTGGCCCATGGCGTCCTTGGCCTTGTCCATGAAATCGCTCACGGTGCCCCTTCCGTTTCGGTCACCGGGAGTGTCGCGCGATCCGTCAACATCGTCCACGGCCGGCCCGGTACGACTCGACGGCGGACCGGGCTGTGGGGTGGAGGCGGTCGGCCTGGGCCAGCTCGGCCCACCGCGGCCGCTGCTCGGCGGCGCGGCGGGCGGCGGGCGGGAGGGCGGTGACCCACAAAGTGACGCCCCGCTGGTGCAGCTCGCGTTCCAGCACGCTGAACTCGTTGATCAACGTCACCGTGACCAGGGCGACCGCAGTGGCGTCGAGCACGAGCACCCTGGTGCCGGGGCGGTCGTCGACCGCGGCCAGGATCTTGCGGTTGGCCGAGCGGACGTTGGCGGTGTAGAGGGGGCCGTCGAAGCGGAGGATGATAAGGCCGGGGACCGCCTCGGTGCCGGGCCCGGCGGGCTCGACGTCGCGCTCGTCCCGTGTCGGTTGCAGTTCGGTGAGCCCCATCCGGTCGAGCTCGACCAGAACGAGGAACAACGTCAGCAGCACACCGATGAGCACGGCGGGGAGGAGCCCGAGGGCCAGGCCGCTGGCGGCGGTGACGACGGCGATCCAGAACTCGATGCGGCTGACCTGCCAGAACTCCACGAATGCGCCGGGGTCGATCAGGCCGAGGACGGCGAGAACGACCATGCATCCGAGCGTCGCCTGGGGGAGGTCGCTGAGCACGCCGCCCAGGAACAGCGCGCAGCCCACGGCGAGGGCCACGGTGACGAGCTCGCTGAGCTGCGTGCGCGCCCCTGCACCCTGGTTGATGGCCGTCTGGGAGAACCCGCCGGCGGCCGGCATGGCCCGAAGAACGCTCCCGCCGTGGACGCGAGCCCGCTGGCCACCAGCTCCTGGTCGTTGTCGATGGGGGGCTCGCTTGGGCGGCGCACGCCGCGAGCAACGGCGAGGGTCTCGAGGAACACCATCATGGCGATGGCCAAGGCGCCCGGCAGCAGCTCGTCGACGTGACGCCAGGTCGGCGCGACCGGGGTGGGCAGGCCCGAGGGCACCCGGGCGATGAGGCGCACGCCGTGCTGGTCGAGAGAGGCGAAGGCGACCAGCGCGATGCCGCCCACCA
>JBIOZN010000360.1:0-3041 GCA_044871175.1 Acidimicrobiales bacterium
CTCACGATTACGGGGCACCAGTGAGCCCTTCGCCGCTGCGCGGCGAAGAGCGCGCCGTGCTTCTGGAGCTCGCTGCGCTCGCTCATCGGTGCACCCTCCAGTCGTGCGACGCGCTTGTCGCTCTCACGATTACGGGGCACCAGTGAGCCCTTCGCCGCTGCGCGGCGAAGAGCGCGCCGTGCTTCTGGAGCTCGCTGCGCTCGCTCATCGGGCGCCCTCTACTTTCGTCGTGAGGGCGTCGATGACGTACTTCCGCAAATGGTTGGCGGGAATGATGGCGGCGATCGAGCCCGTGGCCAGCGCCCGCTCGACGCTGTGGATCCGGTCGAACTCGGCCGCCAGCTCGCCCAGCTTCTCGGCGCGCACGGTCACGGCCAGACGGGCGGCCTCGGCCCGCAGGCGCGCCCGCTCGTTGCCCTCCGCCGCGGCCGCCTTGGCCTCCAGGGCCGCGACCCGCTCGTCGGCCCGGGTGCGGGCGTTGACCTCGCCGGCGAACACCACGCCGGCCGCCGGCGCCCCACCGATCACGGAAGCGTGGGCGCCCTCGACGGCCACCGTCTCCAGATCGGCGTTGAGCTTCTGGGAGAACACCACGAAGGCGCCCCCGTGGTAGCGGGACACCACCACGAACACGATGGGGCCCTGGAAGTTGACGACCGCCCGGCCGATCTCGGCCCCGAACTCGAGTTGCACCGAGCGCATCGACTCGGGGGAGCCGTCGAAGCCCGACAGGTTGGCCAGCACGACCACCGGGCGGTTGCCGCTGGCGGCGTTGAGGACCCGGGCCGACTTCTTGGACGACATCGGGAACAGCGTCCCCGAGGTCCACTGGTCGGGCCCGTCGGCGGGGATCAGGCCCCGCCGCCGCAGCGCCCGGCCCTCGATCCCGAGCATGGCCACCGGCCACCCGCCCACCTTGGCGTCCCAGGCCACCACCGTGTCGCCCCCGGCCAGGTCGGCCCAGCGCTCCAGCGGGGCGTGGTCCTGGTCGGCCACCGCCCGCATGACGGTGCGGATGTCGAAGGGCAGCTTGCGCTCGGGGTTCACGGTGTCGGAGAAGATGTCGCCCACCGTGTGGATCGGGTTGGCCTCCAGCCGATGGGGGAAGGAACGCACGTCGCGGTCGGCCGGGTCGGAGGTGGCCGCCCGGCGGGGGAAGCGCTCGCCCGGCGCCACGTAGGTGTGGTCGTAGTGGGCCAGCAGCACGCCGATGGCCCCGGGCAGGTCGGGCGCCCAGTACTGGGCCTGCCCGTTCGGACCCATGACCCGCTCGTACCCGCCGATGCCCAGGTTGTCCTCGGCCGACACGCTGCCCGAGTAGTCGAGGGCCTGCTTGCCGGTGAGCACCATGGCGCTGTCGGGCGTCATGACGAGGATGCCCTTGGTGTGCATGAGCATCGTGGCCTCGGCGTTCCAGTAGGGCTGGCCGCCGACGTTGATGCCGGTGACGACGACGTTCACCTCGCAGCCCGACTGGGTGTACTCGATCAGGCGGCGCAGGACGGCGGCGATCCAGTCCATGTTCTCGGTGCCGCTGTCCATGGCGATGCGCGCTCCCGACGACAGGGCGAACCACTCCAAGGGCACGCGCATCGACTCGGCCAGGTCGAGCCCGGCGTTGATGCGGCGGCACTCGGGCTCGGCCAGGGAGCCGAGGGCCTTGGTGGGATCACCGAAGAGGGCGACCCGGGTGATGCCCTCGGGGTAGCGGTCGGTCACGGTGGTGACGAGGCCGACGACGATGCCGGCGGTGTTACGCCCGGGCGGGCGGCCGACGGGCACCAGCCGCGCGTCGGCGTCGAGGTCGTACTCCTGGAACGTGCCCCCCTTGCCGTCGGCGCGGCCACCGGCGTGGGGGGCGACCAGCAGCTTCACCAGCTCGTAGGGGTACGGGGCGCCGCGCCGGCGGGACTGCACGACCTTCTGGGTGTACTCGTCCAGCGGCGGAAGGGGCTCGGGGGAGGGGTCCTCCTCCACCAGGACGAAGCCCGCGCCGGCCGGGTTGGACAGGCGGATGACCCGCTCCCTATGGCCGCCGCCGGCGGCGTCGGGGCGCAGGCACTGCACCGCGACTTCCTCCAACCCGAGGCCCATCGTGGCCGGCGCCAGCGCGCGCGCCACCCGCTCGACCTCGTCGTCGGCCAGGTCGAAGGGGGGCCACACGTGCAGCAGCACGCGGTTCCACTGGTACCGCCGCTCGGGCGGCAGCGGGGCCTGGACCCGGCGTATCCCCTCGAGGGCGTCGATGAGCACCCGCTCGAGTTGGGGCAGACCCACGATGCGACCCTCGTCGTCGCGCGCCGGCGTGAGGTCGCGCACCTCGCCCAGCGCCACCAGGCGCTGGTCCTTCGGGTTGGCGTGGGCGACGGCCCGGTAGAGGTGCACGTCCTCGGCCGATGGCAGGCGCTCGACGGCGAAGTTGGCCAGGCGCCACAGCTGCAGCCGCTCGGCCATGAGCGGGTGCAGCCCGCTCACCGACGGGTCCTCCACCAGGCCGTCCGGGCCGGGCACGAAGGTGACGTGGCGGATGGAGGTGATGTGGTGGGTCGGGCCCGGTCCCCGCACGGCCACCACCACCCGCTCGGGCGAAGCCGCCAGCGCGGGGGCGAGCGTGGTCGCGAGAGCCGCCGGCGCCAACCCGTCGCCGGCGGCCTCGCCCTCCTCGTCCCAGGTGTAGATGTCGAAGAGGGCGGCGCCGTCGGCCCCGGCCTCGCGCCACGCGGCCACCAGCCGGCGGGCGGCCGTCTCCAGGTCCTTGGGGCCGGCGGCGGTCGTGAAGACCGGTTGGGTACCGCCGCCGGGCGCACTGGTGGTGGCGGCCACCACGGCCTGCCCGTCGACGTCGACGCAACCGACCTGGCGAGGATCCCGACGGCGGTAGTAGCGGCGGGTCATCGCCTCCAGCACGACCGGGCGGGTCTCGGGCGGTCCCGCGGCCAGCCGCCGCAGCAGGCGGGGGGCCAGCGGCTGGGCGCAGGTGACCAGTGCGTCCATGTGGGTGGCCCGGTCGGCGCCGTCGGGATCGGCCACCAGAGCGGCCA
>JBIOZN010000361.1:0-7424 GCA_044871175.1 Acidimicrobiales bacterium
GGATCGTGGCCACGCTCAGGCGGCTGCGCCTGGCGCGGGTGCGCCTCGATCACCGCGCCATCGTGTCCCGCCTGGCTCACGAGCGCCCCGTCCGTACCGCCGCCTGAGCCGGGCGCGAGCCGGGCCCCGCCGCACTCACTGCCGCGCTCGACTCGGGCGTCACGTCCTCTCGGCGCACCAGGGGTCGCTGGGCGGTTCCTGGCGCGCAGGGTCTTCCTGGTGCGCCGAGACGTGACGGGGCGCCCCCTACCCTCCGCGGAGGCTCACTAGCGTCTGGCTGTGCAAATCGTGTCGGCGGTGTTCGTGGAGGACATGGCCATGCGCCAGGCGCCCGGGCCCTCGACGCGGATCGACCTCACCGGAGTGTTCTTCTCGCTGGCGGCGCCCGCCCCGGTACCGGTCACGATCACGCCCCACCTGGTTGTGCTCATCCGCTGCCCGCCCGAAGACGCCGGCAACGGCATCCTCGAGGTCGTCTTCCGCCGGGGCGACGAGCAGGTCGCCCGGAACGTGAGCCCGTTCACGGTGGAGCCGGGCAAGTTCACCTATCGCCTCGTGCGGGGCGAGCTCGAGTTCGCCGAGTACGGCACCGTCGAGGCCCACTGCCGCATCGGGCAGGGATCCGCGGTGGTCGTCCCGCTCACCCTGCTCCCGCCGGTGGCGGCGTGAGCGGGCGCTACGCCGCCGCTGTGTCGGAGCACCCGCTCGGCACCCAGGCCATCGGCGAGGTCACCGGGCAGGTGCTCGAGCAGCTCGGTCCCGGCCCCGACTTGGCCGTGCTGTTCGTGACGCCACCCCACCTCGGCGCGCTCGACGACATGGCCGGCGTGGTGGCCTCGGTGCTGCAGCCCGCCAGCGTGCTGGGCGCCGCCTCGGTGGCCGTCGTCGGTCCCGGGCGGGAGGTCGAAGAGACCGCCGGCGTGGCCTTGTTCGCCGCCCGTCTGGAACGTCGGCCCATCCCCGTGCGCCTCACCGCCGAGCGGCTGGGCGACGGCTGGAGCCTGAGCGGGCTGCCCGCCGACGCCCTCCCCACCGCTCGGTCGCTGGTGTTGGTGGCCGACCCGTTCAGTTTCCCCGTCGGGGCCTTCTTGGAGGCCATGGCCGTCGAGCATCCGCACCTGGCCGTCATCGGCGGGTTGGCGTCGGCCGCCGGCGGCCCGGGCGGGAACCGGCTCCTGGTCGACGGCACTGTCGCCACCGACGGCGCCGTCGGCGTGCTGCTCGAACAGGCGGTGGCCCCCGAGGCGCTGGTGTCGCAGGGCTGCCGCCCCATCGGACAGCCCTTCATCGTCACGCGCGCCGAGGGCAACGTGCTCTACGAGCTGGGCGGCCAGCCGGCGCTCGGCCGGCTCCTGGCGATGGTGGAGGATCTCTCCCCCGACGAGCGCCAACTGGCTTCCCGGGGCCTGCACTGCGGGATCGTCGTCGACGAGCGCAAGCTCGAGTTCACTCGCGGTGACTTCCTGATCCGGGCCGTGCTCGGTGTCGATCGGTCCGTGGGTGCTGTGGCGGTGGGCGAAGCGGTCGAGGTGGGTGCCACCGTGCAGTTCCAGGTTCGCGATGCCGCCAGCGCCGACGAAGACCTCCACGAGCTGCTGGCCGGGCGCCGGGCCGCAGGCGCGCTGGTGTTCACGTGCAACGGGCGAGGGCGGCGCCTGTTCGGCGTGCCCGACCACGACGCCACCGTCGTGGGCGAGCTGCTCGGCACCGGGGCGGTGGCGGGCATGTTCTGCGCCGGCGAGCTCGGCCCCGTGGCCGGCCGCAACGCCGTCCACGGCTTCACCGCGTCCGTGGCCCTGTTCCTCTGAGGCGGTTGGCCACCGCCAACCGCGGTGACTCACCCTCGTCCCGTCGGGGGACGAGTCGGGAGTGACCACGTACGCTCCGCCAGTGGACCTTCCCCCGGCGCTCGAGCAGCGCGCCATCGACATCGTCCGCGGGCTGGCGATGGACGCGCCCCGGCAGGCCAACTCGGGCCACCCCGGCACGGCCATGGCCCTGGCGCCCCTCGCCCATGTCCTGTTCGGGCGGCTCATGCGCCACGACCCGGCGGCGCCCGACTGGCCCGACCGCGACCACTTCGTCCTCTCCGCCGGGCACGCCTCGATCCTGTTGTACAGCTACGTGTTCCTGTGCGGCTACGGGCTGACGCTCGACGACCTGCGGGCCTTCCGCCAGTTCGAGTCCCGCACGCCCGGCCACCCCGAGCGCCTCCACACGCCCGGCGTCGAGGTCACCACCGGCCCGCTCGGCCAGGGGTTCGGCAACGCCGTCGGCATGGCCATCGCCGAGCGCCGGCTGCGGGCCCAGTTCGGCGCCGACGTGGTCGACCACCGGATCTTCGCCATCGCCAGCGACGGCGACTTCGAAGAGGGCGTCAGCCACGAGGCCGGGTCGCTGGCCGGCCACCTCGGGCTCGACCACCTCATCGCCGTCTACGACGACAACCACATCTCCATCGACGGCCCCACCGAGCTGGCGTACAGCGACGACGTCCCCCGCCGCTTCGAGGCCTACGGGTGGCGGGTCATCCCCCTCGGCGAGGTCGCCAACGACCTCGACGTCCTCGAGGCCGGCCTGCGCGAGGCCCTGACCACCGAGGGCCGGCCCACGCTCTTGACCCTGCGCAGCCACATCGGGTGGCCCTCACCCACGTTCACCGACACGGCCAAGGCCCACGGCGACCCCTTCCCGCCCGACGAGATCGCCGAGGTGAAGCGCATCATCGGGCTGCCGCCGGAGGAGACGTTCTACGCCCCCGCCGAGGTGGTGGACGCCTACCGGGCGGTCGTGGCCGAACGGGGAGCGGCCGAGCGGAAGGCGTGGCAGGAGCGGCTGGCCGCCAGCGGCATCGACCGCGAGACGTGGGATGCCTGCTGGAACGGCCGGGGCCTGCCCGGCTGGGACGCCAAGCTGCCCCGCTACGAACAGGGCAGGAAGCTGGCCACCCGCAAGGCCATCGGGGAGGCCATCAACGCCACCCTCGACGGGCTGCCCGGCCTGATGAGCGGCGCCGCCGACCTCACCGGCAACACCGGCACCAAGCTCGACGGCGCCGAGACCCAGTCCCGTGAGCATCCCGGCGGCCGCCAGATCCACTACGGCATCCGCGAGTTCGGCATGGCCACGGCCATGAACGGCATGGCCGCCCACGGCGGCGTCCTGCCCGTGGGGGGCACGTTCTTCGTGTTCAGCGACTACTGCCGGCCGGCCATCCGCCTGGCGGCGCTGTCGCAGCTCAAGTCGATCTTCGTGTTCACCCACGACTCCGTGGGGCTGGGCGAGGACGGGCCGACCCATCAGCCCATCGAGCACCTGATGTCGCTGCGGGCCATGCCCTGCCTGCAGCTCATCCGGCCGGCCGACGCCAACGAGACGGCCGAGGCGTGGCGCGCGGCGGTGGAGCACGGGGGCCCGACGTTGCTGGTGCTGAGCCGCCAGGACGTGGAGGTGGTCACCGACGGCAGCGCCGTCGAGCGCGGGGCCGGCGTGGTGGTCGACGGCCACAATGGTGCCGGCGGCGCGCCCGACCTCGTGCTGGTGGGCACGGGGGCCGAGGTGGCACTGTGCGTGCACGCCGCCCGGGCGCTGGCCGATTCCGGGGTGGCGGCCCGGGTCGTCTCCATGCCCTCGTGGGACCGCTTCGCCGCGCAGCCGGCCGACGGGCAGGCGGCGGTGCTGCCGGCCGGCGTGCCCCGGCTGTCGGTGGAGGCGGGGGCCACGTTCGGGTGGTCGCAGTGGGTCGACGCCAGCGTGGGCATCGACCGCTACGGCGCGTCGGCGCCGGGCACCGAGGCTCTCGAAAGGTTGGGGATGAACGTCGATAACGTCGTTCGTGCCGCCCGTGCCCTGCTGGCCGGCGGCGAGAAGGGAGCCTGACATGGAGCCCCAACCGCAGTCCGACCGCCTGGTGCGCCTCTTCGAGGACTTCGGCCAGAGCCCGTGGCTCGACAACCTGAAGCGGGGCTACCTCACCTCCGGCCAGCTGCGCGAGCTCATCGGCCAGGGCATCCGCGGGTTGACGTCGAACCCCACGATCTTTGCCAAGGCCATCGAGGGCTCGGCCGACTACGACGACCAGTTCCGCCAGCTGGCCGCGGGCGGCGGCACCACCGACGACGCCTACTGGGACATGGTGGTGCGCGACATCGTCGGCGCCCTCGAGGAGTTCTCGCCGCTGTTCGCCTCGTCGGGCGGCGGCGACGGGTTCGTGTCGGTGGAGGTCGACCCGAGCCTGGCGCGCGACACCGAGGGCACCACCGCCGCCGCCCGTGAGCTGCACGAGCGCGTGGCCCGGCCCAACCTGATGGTGAAGATCCCGGGCACCGCCGAGGGGCTGCCCTCCGTCCGCCAGATGATCAGCGAGGGCCGCAACATCAACGTCACGTTGATCTTCAGCCTCGACCGTTACGCCGAGGTGCGGGAGGCCTACCTGGCGGGACTCGAGGCGTTCGACGGCGACCTCTCCACGGTCAACAGCGTGGCCAGCTTCTTCGTCAGCCGGGTGGACACCGAGGTCGACCGGCGGCTGGAGAAGATCGGCACGCCCGCAGCGCTGGCGCTGCGCGGGAAGGCGGCCGTGGCCCAGGCCAAGCTCGCCTACCGAGACTTCCGGGCCACGTTCAGCGGGTCACGGTGGGACGCACTGGCCGCCCGAGGGGCCAAGGTGCAGCGGCCGTTGTGGGCCTCGACCTCCACCAAGAACCCGGCCTACCCCGACACGCTGTACGTCGACTCACTCATCGGGCCCGACACGGTGAACACGCTGCCCGACGCCACGATCGAAGCGTTCACCGACCACGGCACCCTGGCCCGCACCGTGGACGCCGACGTCGACGAGGCCGAGCGAGTGTGGCAGCAGCTCACCGAGGTCGGCGTCGACCTCGATGACGTGGGTCGCACCCTCGAGGACGAGGGCGTGGCCAGCTTCGCCAAGAGCTTCGACGAGCTCATCTCGGCCCTGGAGACGAAGAAGGCCGACTTCGGCGGCTGACCCCCATTCGCTTGTGTGACGGATCTCGTGAGGGGGTCACGAGAACCGTCACGCAGGCGAGGGTGAGCGGACCACGGCGAGGGACCAGGCGGGCATCAAGAGACGCTCGTCGACCGGCTCCATGCCCTCGGCGCTGGCCAGGACGATCTCACCCGGCTCGACCCAGGGCACCCACTGCTCGGTGTCACGCAGGTTGGCGGCGATGGTGAACGGCGGCCGCCGCACGACGAGGAAACGGTGCTCGTCGTGGCTGACGGACCACACCGGATCGAGCCAGCCGGCGCCGAGCTCGGAGTGGGCCCGGCGCAGGGCGATCAGGCGGCGGTACCAGTCGAGCAGCCCGGCGTGGGGCGCCTCGCCCAGCTCGTCCCAGTCGAGCCGGCTGCGCGCGAACGTGGCCGGATCCTGGGGATCGGGCACCTCGGCGGGCAGCTCGAAGGCGGCGAACTCCTGGCGGCGCCCGGCGCGTACGGCTGCCCCCAGCTCGGGGTCGGCGAAGTCGGTGAAGTACTGGAACGGCGCCGACGCGCCCCACTCCTCCCCCTGGAACAGCATGGGCACGAACGGGGCCAGCAGCAACAGCCCGGCGGCCACCCGGGCCCGGCGCTCGTCGGTGAGGTGGACGAGCCGCTCGCCCAGCGCCCGGTTGCCGACCTGGTCGTGGTTCTGGGTGGCGGCCACGAACCGCCAGCCCGGCAGGCCCACCGGCTCGCGGCCGTGCCGGCGGCGGCGATGCGGCGAGTGCTGGCCCTTGAACACGAAGCCGCGGCCGAGCCCGCTCGCCAGTGTCGGCACCGGCCCGAAGTCGGCGTAGTACCCATCGCGCTCGCCGGTGAGGGCGGCGTGGATGGCGTGGTGCACGTCGTCGGCCCACTGCGCGTCGACGCCGAACCCGCCGGCCTCGGCCGGCATGATCACCCGCGGGTCGGTGAGGTCGCTCTCGGCCACCAGCCAGAGGGGCCGGCCGACGTGGGCGCCCAGGGCGTCGACCGCCCTAGCCAGCTCCTCGAGGACGTGCACGGCGCTGCGGTCGAAGATGGCGTGGATGGCGTCGAGGCGCAGGCCGTCGAGGTGGTAGTGCTCGAGCCAGTGGCAGGCGTTGGCCACCACGAAGGCGCGCACCTCGTCGCTGTCGGCGTCGTCGTAGTTGACGGCCGGGCCCCACGGCGTGCGGTACGTGTCGGTGAAGTAGGGCCCGAACTCGCCCAGGTAGTTCCCCGACGGGCCGAGGTGGTTGTACACGACGTCGAGCAGCACGCCGATGCCCCGGGCGTGGCAGGCATCCACCAGCCGGGCCAGCCCGCCCGGGCCGCCGTAGGCGTGGTGCGGGGCCCACAGGTCGACGCCGTCGTAGCCCCAGCCGTGGCGGCCCTCGAACTCGGCCACGGGCATGAGCTCGATGACGTCGACGCCGAGGTCGACGAGGTGGTCGAGGTGCTCGATCACGCCGGCGAACGTGCCCGCCGGGCTGAACGTGCCGACGTGCAGCTCGTAGACGACGGCCGCCGGCAGGTGGACGCCCCGCCAGGCGTGGTCGGTCCACGGGACGGCGTCCCAGTCGACGGGGCGGCTGAGCCCGTGGGGGCCGTCGGGCTGCCAGGGCGAACGGGGATCGGGTCGGGCGGGACCGCCGTCGAGGCTGAAGCCGTAGCCCTCCCGCCAGTCGGCGGGCAGGGTCGCAGGATCGGCGGTGAACCACCCGCCGGCGCTCGCCGTCATCGGCCCCCGGGCCGAGGCCGTCACCACTTCCACGCGCTGGGCGCGCGGTGCCCAGACGGAAACCGTGGCAGTGGCGCTCACGGCTGCGCCTCTCGGGGCGCGCCAGTGGCGGCCGCGGTTTGGCGCGGCTTCCGACGACTTTCGTCAGTCCGCGTCGTCTGGCGACGGAAACTGACGAAAGTGCGCAGAACCGGATGCCTGGCCGCCGGATGGGCGGCGCCGGCGGCGGGGCTCACGGAAGCGGCTCCCGGGTGAGCAGCGCCACCGGGAAGGCGCCGACCAGATCGCCGAGCCCGACGGGACCCTCGGCGCCGCCGCCGACCTCGGCACCGGTGAAGGCGTCGACCCACAGGCCGGGGGGCAGCCCGAGGGCGGTGTCGCCCCACCCCGCCCTCCAGCGGCGGGGGAACCGGGGGGCCACGACCACCACGTCGGGCTCGTCCCGGCCCCGCCAGCAGGCCACGACGGCGTCGGCGTGCTCGCCGACGGCGGTCAGGGCCTCGTACCGCGAGCCCGGCCCGAAGGCGCCCGGCTCGCGCCGGCGGGCGGCCAGCGCCCGGTGCACCACCGCCACCTTCACCGCGCCGGCGTCGTCGGGGTCGTCGGCCCCCTTGCGCCACGCCGCCGCGGCGTCGAACCCTGGCGCGGTGACCTCGTCGAGCAGGGCGGCGCGCCGCTCGTAGTCGACCGGGCGGCGGTTGTCGGGGTCGAC
>JBIOZN010000362.1:0-2906 GCA_044871175.1 Acidimicrobiales bacterium
CGGGCCCTCGGTGCCGAGCCCGGGCGCTGCGTCGTGATCTCCAGCCACGTGCTGGACGAGGTCGAGCGCTTCGGCTCGCGCATCCTCATGATCGCCCAGGGCCGCCTGGCCGCCGAGGGTGATTTCCGCGCCATCCGCGACCTCATGGACGACCGGCCCCACCGCCTGCGCCTGGGCAGTGACGCGCCCGATCGCCTGGCCGCCGGGCTGCTGGAGGCCGGGCTCGTGTCGGGCCTGCGGCTCGGCGCCGGTGGACGGGTCGAGGTGGAGACCACCGACGTGCACCGCTTCCGCCGGGGCGTGGCCGCCGTGGCCCGCCAGCGTCAGGTCGGCCTGGAGGAGGTCGTGCCCCTGGACGACGACCTCGACAGTGTCTTCCGCTACCTGGTGGGCCGGTGAGCGCCACCACCGCCAGCCCGACGGCCACCGTCTACCGGATCGTGCTGGGCGGCCTGGCCACCCGGGGCCGGCTGGTGCTGCTGGGGCTGCTCGGCCTGGTGGGGATCGTGGTCGGCCTCGCCGTGGGGATGGGTGACGCCGACGACCCCACCCGTGCCGCCGCCGAGGTCGTCAACGGCTTCGGGCTGAGCGTGTACGCCCCGGTCGTCACGCTGGTGTTCGCGTCGGCCGCCCTGGGCGATCTGGCCGAGGACGGCAGCCTGGTCTACCTCTGGCTGCGCCCCGTGCCCCGGTGGCAGATCGTGGCCGGCGCCCTGGCCGCCACCCTCACCATCACCCTGCCCCTGGTGGTCGTGCCCACGACGCTGATGGCGGTGGCGGCCGATGGCGGCGGCGGGGTGGTGGCGGGGGCGGCGGCCTCGTCGGCGGTGGCCGTCGTCGCCTACGCCGCCATCTTCGGCTACATCGGCCTGCGGGTGCGGCGGGCACTGGTGTGGGGCCTGGCCTACGTGCTGCTGTGGGAGGGGTTCGTCGCGTCCGCCGGCCGCAACGCCGCCCGGCTCGCGGTGCGGGCCTACACCCGCTCGATCCTCGGGCGGGCGTCGGGGATCGAGCTCCGCCTGGGCACGGTGTCCCCGGTGCTCAGCGTCCTCGTGCCCGTCCTGGTGGCGGCGGCCGCCTTCGCCCTCACGGCTCGGCGGCTGGCCCGCACCGAGGTCGCCTAGCGTCGGCCCACGATGAGTACGACCAAGCTGCCGCGGCCCCGGTCACACGAGCTCACCGAAGGCATGCTCGGTGCCCCCGCCCGGGCCATGCTGCGCGCCGTCGGGATGGGCGACGCCGATTGGGACAAGCCCCAGATCGGCATCGCCAACTCCTGGAACGAGGTCACCCCGTGCAACATGACGCTGCGGCGCCTGGCCGAGCGGGTGAAGGCGGGCGTGCACGCCGCCGGCGGCTACCCGCTCGAGTTCGGCACGATCACCGTGTCCGACGCGGTGTCCATGGGGCACGAGGGCATGCGGGCCTCGCTCGTGTCCCGGGAGGTCATCACCGACTCGGTGGAAGCGGTGGTGTTCGCCGAGCACCTCGACGGCTTCGTTGGGATGGCCGGCTGCGACAAGAGCCTGCCCGCCATGATGATGGCCGCCGCCCGGCTCGACCGGCCCAGCGTGCTCGTCTACAACGGCTCGATCCTGCCCGGCCACCACGGCGGGCGCAGCGTCGACATCACCACTGTGTTCGAGGCCGTGGGCGCCTGCGCGGCGGGCTCGATCAGCGAGGGCGAGCTGGGCGAGATCGAGCGGGAGGCGTGTCCCGGCGAGGGCGCCTGCGCCGGGATGTTCACGGCCAACACCATGTCGTCCATCGGCGAGGCCCTGGGGCTCAGCCTGCCGGGCTCGGCCTCGCCTCCGGCCGTCGATCCCCGGCGCGACGCCGACGCCGAGCGGGCGGGCCAGGCCGTCGTCGGGATGCTGGCCGCCGGCATCACGCCCCGGATGATCCTCACCCGGGAGGCGTTCGAGAACGCCATCGCCGTCACCAACGCGCTGGGCGGCTCCACCAACGCCGTGCTGCACCTGCTGGCCATCGCCCACGAGGTCGGGGTCAAGCTCGACCTCGACGACTTCAACCGGGTTGCGGAACGGGTGCCGCACATCGCCGACATGAAGCCGGGCGGCAAGTTCCACATGAACGACCTCGACCGGGTGGGCGGGGTCCCCGTCGTCCTGCGCCACCTGCTCGACGCCGGCCTGCTGCACGGCGACGCCCTCACGGTGACGGGGAAGACGATGGCCGAGAACCTGGCCGCCCTCGACCCACCGGCGCCCGACGGCGTGGTTGTCCACCCGCTCGACGCCGCCATCGACACCGAGGGCGGCATCAACGTGCTCACCGGCTCGCTGGCCCCCAAGGGCGCGGTGGTGAAGGTGGCCGGGCTCACCCACGACCAGCGCACGTTCACCGGCACGGCCCGGGTGTTCGAGGGGGAGGAGGGTGCGCTGGAGGCCATCCTGGGCGGCTCGATCACGCCCGGCACCGTGCTCGTGATCCGGTACGAGGGCCCCAAGGGCGGCCCCGGCATGCGGGAGATGCTGGCCGTCACCGGCGCCCTGAAGGGGGCCGGCCGGGGGGCGGACTGCGCCCTCGTCACCGACGGGCGGTTCTCGGGGGGCACGTGGGGGTTCTGCATCGGCCACGTCGCCCCCGAGGCGGTGGACGGCGGGCCGATCGCATTCGTGGCCGACGGCGATCGCATCACCGTCGACGTGGCCGCCAAGCGCCTGGACGTGGCCGTCGACGACGCCGAACTGGCCCGACGCCGCCAGGGGTGGACGCCCCGGGCGCCGCGCTACTCCCGGGGCGTGCTGGGCAAGTACGCCCGCCTGGTGTCCGGGGCCGAGACCGGCGCCACCACCAACCCCTGAACGCGCCTCGTCCGCCCTGCCCCTTCCGCCTCGCCCGCCCCGCCTCGCCCGCCCCGCCTCGCCCGCCCCGCCCGCCCC
>JBIOZN010000363.1:0-17773 GCA_044871175.1 Acidimicrobiales bacterium
ACAGCCGGGTCAGCACGGACAGGATCCGGTCGGGGTCGCGCATCATGTGGCTCTCGGTGATCTCGATCGTCAATGCGCCCGGGTCGACCTGCGCCCGCGCCAACTCCAACGCCACCAGATCGGGCAGCCCGGGGTCGAGCAGGCTGCGCACGGAGATGTTGACGGCCATCGTGACGTCCTGCCCGGCCGCCCGCCAGCCGGCCAGCTGCCCGAGGGCGTCGCGCAGGACGTGCTGGGCCAGCGGCCCGATGAGCCCGGTGCACTCGGCGATCGGCACGAACTCCTCGGGGGGCACGCTGCCGTAGCGCTCGCTGTGCCAGCGCGCCAGGGCCTCGGCGCCGAGCACGCCCCCGGTGGCCACGTCCACCTTGACCTGGTATTCGACCCCCAGGCGGCCCTCGGTGATGTCCTGGCGGAGCTCGGCCACCATCGCCAGCCGGCGGACGTCGTTGCTGTCGCGCTCGGCGGAGTAGATCTCCAGGCCCGTCTGCTGCTCCTTGGCCACGTACATGGCGACGTCGGCCCGCTGGATGAGCAGGTCGGCCTCGTCGCCGTGCAGCGGCGCGATGGCGACGCCGATGCTGGCGCCCACGTCGACGGCCAGACCGTCGATCGACACCGGCTCTTCCAGGGCCACGAGCAGGGCCATGCCGGCCCCCTCGATGTCGGCGCGTGAGGTGGCCGGCAGGAGCACGGCGAACTCGTCCCCGCCGAACCGGGCGGTGAGCACGTCGTCGCCGAGCACGGCGGCGATGCGGGCCGCCACCGCCGTGAGGACCTTGTCGCCGGCGGCGTGCCCCAACGTGTCGTTGATCTCCTTGAAACGGTCGAGGTCCATCAGCATGACCGCCGTGTCGCTCCCCTCGGCGAGGGCGGCGGCGACGGCCCCGACGAAGCACCGCCGGTTGGGCAGGCCGGTGAGCTGGTCGTGGAGGGCCTGGTGCTCCTTCTCGGCCGCTTCCGAGCGGAGGCGATCGAGCAGGTTGCCGTTCTCGATCTCCACGCCCGCATGCCCGGCGAGGGTCTCCAGCAGGCGCACGTCGTCGTCGTCGAACGTGCTCACGTCGTCGAGCCGGTTGCCCACGAGGATGGAGCCGATCACGCCGCGCGACGAGCGCAACGGGGCCACGACGGCATCGGCCAGCCCCAGGCAGGCCAGCACCGAACGCACCTCGGCGTCCCGGGCGCGGCGGGGGAAGCGGCGCCCGTGGTCGTCTGGCACGATCTGCCACCAGGCCGGCCCGTCGGTGTCGGCGATCGCGTGCAGCACGGCGGAGCGGTCGAGGCGGAAGCGGGCGCCGGGTGTGACGGCTCCGCCGGTGACGACCAGCTCGCTGATGTCGCCCCGCAGGACCCGGCGGGCCTCGGCCAGTACCGACCGGGCGACGCTTTCACCGTCAGGGTTGTCTGACACCGTCTTGGTGAAGTCACACAGCACCTGCAGATGGGCATGGCGCCGGCTGAGCGAGGTCCACGAGCGATGGGCCGACAGCACGATGGCGGCGACGAGCACGATGGCCAGGCCGGCCCGCAGGTCCTGGTTCAAGACGATGACGGTGATGATGGCGACGGCGGTGTTGGTGACGGCCGCGATCACGGCGGTGATGAGCGCCTCGAGGAACATCCGCGGGGCCAGCGACTGCTCGTGCAGGCAGATGGCGGTGGCGATGAGCGTGGCGCCGAGGGCGCCCACGGCCACGGCGGCGGTGATGGCGGCGAGCCATCCGCGCGGGTACAGGAACGACCCGTCGCCCAGGATGGCGCGAAAGACGATGGCGGCCACGCAGGTCTCGAGGGCGACGCTGGCCAGGTTGAAGCCGAGCTTCACGCCGCGGACGCGACCCACCAGGAGGCCGCTGCCGGAGCCGATCAGGCGCAGGAGGACGCCCGCGATGGGCGCCACGGAGACGAGCGACAGGGTGACGGGCACCTCGCTCATCGAGAACGAGTAGGTGTTGCGGCCGAAGGGCAGGTGGACCACGAACACCTCGGCGGCGAGGAAGGCCGCGAGCAGGATCCACAGGGGAAGGTCGAGGCGGGGGTTGACCGGCCCGGTGGCCACCGTGGTGAGGCCCAGGATCACGGCGGTGGCCGCCATCGCGAACGACAGGAGCCAGACCCAGGTGTCGGGGCTCCAGCGGCGCCAGCCGCGTCGGGGGAGACCGGCAAGGGCGATGGCTCCCGAGGCGCCGCCCGCCGCCGCGCCGCCCGCCGGGGCAAGTGTGACGGTTGTGGGGGCGACGGCTGTCGGGGCGACGGCCACGGAGGCGGCGACCGCCCGGGCGCCCGCCGCCGGACCCGGCCCCGGCGCGCCCGCCGCCGGGATGCCCGCCGCGGAGGAGTCGTCAGCCGCCATCGCCGTAGGCCCCGGCCGGCCCGCTCACGTCTGTCCCCTCATCGCTGGCCACGCTGGCGCGCCACGTTACGCCCGTCCACACATCGGAGCGCCAGGTCACGCCTGTCCAGCCGGTGTCCCGCCAGGTGACGCCGTTCCACGAGCCGTCGCGCCAGGTCACGCCCTCCCACTGGTCGACGGGCCACGCCGTGCCCGCCCACGTGGTGTCGGTCCAGGTCGCCCCGCACCAGCTGGGGCCGCTCCACGACGTGCACGACCACGAGTCCCCCGACCAGGTCCGCCCGTTCCAGGTCCGCCCGTTCCACGCCGCGTCGGGCTGCCACGGCGTCCCGAAGATGTCGACCTCGCCGTGCAGTTCCTGGCCGGTGGTGGGGTCGGTCACGTGGCTGCCGCCTCGCGCCAGCTCGAGCGAACCCGTGCCCTGCGACACGGCGAAGGCCTGGCCCGACGCGGGCCCGGGGTCGAGGGTGGTGATCCCTCGCAGCAACAGTTCGCCCGCCCCCTGCTCGGGGCCGACCCCCGCGAGCGGCGTGGCGTTGGCCATCAGCAAATGCTTGACCTGGTCCGGCGTGAGCTCGGGCCGGGCCTCAAGCAGCAGGGCCACGGCACCGGAGGTGACCGCGGCCGCCTGAGAGGTGCCGCTGCCCCGGAAGAAGCGCTCCTGTCCGGCCGTCCCCTCCCGGGCGTCGGGGAACTCCTGGTCGATGTGGGAGCCGGGCGCCCGCAGGCCGGCCAGTGAACGGCCGGGGGCGAGGAGATCGGGACGGCGGTCGTCGTTGCCGACGCTGGAGAAGTCGGCCCGGGTGTCGTCGCTGCGCTTGGAGGTGCCGGCGGTGTCGGACGCCCCCACGGCGATCACGTACGGGTCGATGGCGGGGTTGGTGAGTGTCGTGCCGGCGGCTCCGTCGTTCCCGGCGGCCACCACAACCACGATCCCGCTGCGCCACGCGGCCTCGACGGCGTGGGCGAGGGGGTCGACCTCATAGGGCTGCAGGGCGTCGGTGCCGTACGACAGGTTGAGCACCCGGATGTCGGCCTCGTCGCGGTGGGCCACGGCCCAGTCGATCCCGGCGATCAGCTGGGACACGTCGGTGGCACCATCGGAGGCGGCCACCTTCACGTTGACGATGTAGGCCCCCGGCGCCACGCCGATGAACGTGTTGGCGTCGCCGCCCGTGGTACTGCCGCCCGACACGTCGGTGCCGGCGATGATGGCGGCCATGTGCGTGCCGTGCCCGTAAGTGTCGAGGTAACGCAGCTCGTCGGACTGCGACTCGAACGAGAGGTCGGCGCCGTTGGCGACCTTGTAGGGCTGGTTGAGGCCCTGGACGGGCACGACGCCGGTGTCGACGAGGGCCACGCCGACGCCGGCGCCGGTGTACCGGCGCCAGGGGTAGGTGGTGGCCCGGAAGTCGGCCGCACCGATGGTGCGCACCACTGAGGCGAACGGGCCCTGGTCGATGTCGGGGTGCCACTCGCCGTCGAGCCAGCCCGACGCGGTGTTCCCCGAGCCCGCAGCCGCCGTGCCGTCGGCGGCCGCCGCCGCACCGTCGCCTGACGCGGCGCCCGATCCGTCACGTACTGGTGCCCCCACGGCCGTGCCCGCCACCAGGGCGGCCGCACCCAGCGTGGCCGCAGCTGTCAGCCAGCGCGTCCGTGCCACCACTCCTCGCTTCCCTCGCCTCGGTTCCGTGTCCGCCGCGTCCGCCATGGCCTGTGCCTGGGCCGGATCGTCCATGGTCCTCCCTCCGAACCACGACACGGTACGAGCGCCGGCACCCCCCGTGACATAGGCCGAACGGCTCAATCCGACCTGCGCTGGCGCCCCAGTGGGCCGCGACGACGAGCCGGCGCCCCTCGCGTCCGCTCAGCACGCCGGCCAGGAGGCGGCGGCGGCGCGGGAACGGGCCGTGGCGGCGCGGGCGCGCGCCCGTGACGAGCGCCAGCGCGCCGAGGTGGCGCTCGTCCAGGCCGAGCACGCCCTGTCCGACCGGGCCCGCCGGGCGCACCAGCGCGAGGCCGGGCTCCATCGCTCGGCGGCCACGTTCCAGGAGGGCGCAGCCAGGCGCCGGGACGAGAGTGGCCGGTTCTTCGACGAGGTCCAACGGGAAGCCGAGCATCCGGGAGCTCGTCCCCCGCCGCGGACGGAGCCGCCCGTCGAGGGGGAGTGATGGCCGCCGAGGCCAACCCGGGTCCGCCCACCGCTTGCCGGCGCCGCTGGAGCCGGCGCAGCAGGCTGCGGCGCTTGTCTTGGGGAGAACCTCGGCATGCCGCGCGCCGTCGGCCGCCTCGCGCTCGAACCGGCGGCGCTGATCGTGCTGCCCCGGTCGCCGCCGACCACCGGTGCCCCACCAGCATTGGAAGCCGGCGACTTCGGCTTCGGGCCTCGATCAGCACCCCAGCGCCGTCGGGGCAGCTGTAGGTCCGATGGCGGATCGTCGAACGTCGGCGCCCGGGTGCATCGCCGTTGACCGTGATGAGGTCCCGAGCAGCCGACCCAACTCCTCGGCGGTGCCGACATGGTCGACACTCACCCGTTCGAGGGCGCCGGCCGGCGTGCTCGGATGCGGGCGTCACCGGGGTGCGGGACGAGGCCGAGGCGTTGTGACGACAGCGGTTCACCGCCGGCCGGGGCGGGTAGGAACGCGGCGTGGCCGCACCGCCGCGCCTGCCGCTCGACGAGCAGCTGATCCGCGCACGCGAGATCTGCGCCGACGCGCACTCCCTGCTCAACGGGGCGGCGGCGTCGGTGGCCAGGGCCCAGCGGGTGCGGGGTCGCAGTCGATCGCTGCCGGGCGAGCGGCGGGCCGCACCGCCCGACGAACGCCTCCCCGGAACGGGGTGGTTCGCCCTGGTGGGCACCATCGAGGGGCGGCCGGTAATCGCCACCTGCCGGTCGGGAGTGTTGCGCTGCAGCCCGGCCTGGCGGTCACGGGCCGAACTGGTGGTGGCCCTCGGCGAGGTGTTCTCCCTCGACGGCCGGGCACCCGTCGCCGCCGACCTGCGAAAGTCGGTACCGGCGGCCTTCTTGACGTTGGTGCGGGCCAGCGACGGCCCCGTACGGGGTGAGCTCCACCTGCCCCCGGCCAGGGTGCGGGTGGGGGCGTCGTGAGTGGGGATGAGCGGCGT
Source organism: Acidimicrobiales bacterium (assembly GCA_044871175.1). Classification (GTDB taxonomy): domain Bacteria; phylum Actinomycetota; class Acidimicrobiia; order Acidimicrobiales; family Ilumatobacteraceae; genus JBIOZN01. The sequence goes on from JBIOZN010000363.1 coordinate 5,486, forward strand.
TGGCAGCTCCCGGCCGACCTCACGGCGCCGCGACGGGCCCGCCAGCTCGTTCGCGAGGCGCTGGCCGGCGGTGGCCTCGACGACTCGGCGCGAGACGTCATCGAGCTGCTGGTGAGCGAGCTGGCCACCAACGCCGTGGTCCACGCCCGCCCGCCGCACGAGCTCGTGTGCCGCATCGACGGCGAGGCGGTCACCATCGGTGTGATCGACGGTTCGCCCGAGTACCCCGTGCTCCGGAACCCCGACCTGACCTCGGACCACGGCCGAGGGATGCTGTTCGTCGACCGGTTGGCCGACAGCTGGGGCGTCGACGCCGACGGCGACGGCAAGCAGGTCTGGTTCTCGGCCTCGCGAGCCCCCGGCCGCTGACGCCCGGCCACGGCTGGCCCGCTGGGGTCACGTCACCGTTTCGTCGGGCTGCTCAACCGAACGGTGACCCAGGCCCATGGGCGGGGCGCAGGGGGCAGCCCGGCTGCGCTTAGGCTCGCTCGGGATGGCGGGGCGGCTCGAGGGCAAGGTGGCGGTGATCACCGGGGGCGCGTCGGGCATGGGGCGGGCCAGCGTGCAGCGGTTCGTCGCCGAGGGCGCCGCCGTGGTGGTGGCCGACCTGAACGAGGCCAACGGCGCCGCCGTCGTCGCTGAGCTGGCGGCGGCCGGCGCGGGTGACCGCGTGCGCTTCCAGGGGGTCGACGTCGCCGTCGAGGACGACGTGGCCGGGGCGGTGGCGGCCGCCGTCGCCGCCTTCGGCCAGCTCGACGTGATGTTCAACAACGCCGGCGTCGGGGGTGCCTTCGGGGCCGTGACCGACCTCCACCTCGAGGACTGGCGCTACACGTTCGACGTGCTCGTGGCGGGCGTGTTCCTGGGCGTCAAGCACGCGGCGCGCCAGATGATCGCCCAGGGATGGGGCGGCTCGATCATCAACACCGGGTCGGTGGCCGGCCTCAGCGGCGGCGGTGGCCCGCTGTGCTACTCGGCGGCCAAGGCGGCTGTCCTGGGCCTCACGCGCGCCGCGGCGGTGGAGCTGGCGCCGCACAGGATCCGGGTGAACGCCATCAACCCGGGGACGATCATGACGCCGCTCATGCACGGCGGGCGGCCGGCGGAGGCCGAAGCCACCCTGGCTCCGTTGCTGCCCTGGCCCGGCGTGGGCCGCCCCGAGGACATCGCCGGCGCGGCGCTCTTCCTGGCCAGCGACGACGCCGCCTATGTCAGCGGCGACGCCCTGGTGGTGGACGGCGCGCTGCTGGCGTCGTCGCCCGGCATCACCCGGGCCACCGTCATCGGGCGCGCCCCGCCCGGCTTCGTGGGCGTCAACCGGGGCACCACCGGGCAGGGCACGACCGTGCGCCAGGGGCCGCCCGCCTGAACCGGCTGTCGGCGGGCTCAGGGCCCGTCGGCGGCCCAGGTCTCGTCGGCGGCCTCGGACAGCACGTCGCCCACCACCACCGAGGGGCGCGGACGGTGGCGGTAGCGCCCGACGCTGCGCTCGTTGTCCCAACCCTTCGTGCGCGGGTACAGCCGGCGGGCGAACGCCGGCGGCCGGTACGGGCGCCATTCGCCCTCGGGCTGGCGGAGGCGATCGGCGATGACGTGCAGGGCCGCCGGGTTGACCGCCAGCCCGCTGTGGGTGGCGTACACCTCGATGTTCTCGTGCTCGTCGTCGGCCACGTCGAGGCAGACGTGCCAGCGCACCACGCCGTCGGTGCGGGTGAAGATCGACGTCGAGGGCACCGGCAGGCAGCCCCGCTCGTGGTCGGCCAGCCGGAAGAACTCGGGGTCGAAGCGGGCCTCGAGGCGGCGCACCAGCGCGCTGATGCTGGTCTCGTCGCCCGTGCGCATCTGCAACGGCGAACCGAGGGTGATGACCTGGCGCACCTTGTCGGGCTCGAGGCGGGCCAGGTGGCGGGCGTAAAGGCCGCCAGCGCTCTGGCCGATGACCACCACCTTGCGCCCGTGGCGCTCGTGAACGGCGTCGAGGCGGGCCCGGAGTGCCTGCAACCGCCGCGGAGTCGGCCCCAGGTTGGCCCCCAGGTGCCAGCCGTGGGCCCAGTAGCCCCACGTGCGCAAGTGGTAGCGCAGCGCCACCGTCGAAACGTCGTCGGCGGTGAAGCCAGGGAGCACCAGCACCGGCGAGGCGTCACCGCGGCCGATGAACCCGAGCAGGAGCGGGCTGGCGGCCAGCAGGGCGCCGGCCTCGAACGCGACTCGTTGCTCGAGGAACATCAACCAGCGCGCCGGTGCCTGCAGTGGCGGGCGCCCGGCCGCGGGATCGGCGGGGTCGGCGGGATCCACGGGCTCTACGGGATCGGCGGGCGTGACGATGGCTCTACTGCTCCGTGCTCGGGGCGCCCACCGCCGAGGTGGCCGAGGCGAGACCGGCGAGAATGAGCTTGGTCGCGCCGGAGACGTCGGTGGGAGTCGTGTAACGGCTGGTGTCGAGGATCTGGGTGGCGTGGGCGGCCACGTCCTCCAGGGTGAGGTGCGGGTTCGTGTACCCCTCGGTCTCGGCCACGAACGTCCGGGCCACGTGGCCGCCGCCGGCCGCCATCACCTCTCCGGTGACGGGGCAGTCCTCGTGGCACAGCCAGGCGACCACGGGGGCCACCAGGTCGGGTGGGAGCTGGGGGCCGAGGTCGCCCATCAGCCCCTCGGTCATCCGAGTCAACGCGGTGGGGCTCACCACGTTGGCCTTGACGTCGTAGCGGGCGCCTTCGAGGGCCAGGGTGCGGGCCAGCCCCACCAGGCCCATCTTGGCCGCCGAGTAGTTGGCTTGGCCGAAGTTGCCGTACAGGCCCGAGGCCGACGTCACTGTGACGATCCGGCCGTAGCCCTGGGCGCGCATGTGGGGGAATGCGGGGCGGGTGACGCAGAAGGCTCCCCGCAGGTGCACGGCCACGACGGCGTCGAACATCTCCGGCGTCATGTTGTGGAACGCCTTGTCCCGCAGGATGCCGGCGTTGGTGACCACGATGTCGACGCGTCCGAACTCGGCCAGGGCCCGGGCCACCACCGCCTCGCCGCCTTCGACCGTGGCCACGTCGCTGGTGTCGGCGACGGCGATCCCGCCGCCAGCCTTGATCTCCTCCTCCACCTGGTTGGCCGGTTCGGGGTCGGTGCCCTCGCCCGGGAGGGAGCCGCCCGTGTCGTTCACCACCACGAGCGCGCCGCGCGAGGCGAGCAGTCGCGCGTAGCTCCGGCCCAACCCTCGCCCGGCGCCGGTGACCACGGCCACCCGATCGTCGAAGCGCAGTTCGTCCATTCTCGACCCCCGTCGCCTTACTCGTCCCTGTCGCCCGCACGGTAGTGGGTCGCGTCGCCGCCGGCCCAGTTGACACTGCGCCATCTCCGTACTCGTCACGGACGACACCGTGGCGGCGCACCGCCATGGTGGCACGGTGACCGTGACCACCGACCCTGGCTATGTCCTCGGCGCCGAGGCGCCCGAGCTGGCCCGCCTGCTCTTCCAGGCCGAACTGCATCGCGTGGAGGCGACCTGGCTGCTCGACCGGGTGGCCCTCCCCGCCGGCGGCCGGGCCGTCGACCTCGGGTGCGGCCCCCTCGGGATCATGGACCTCCTGGCCGAGCAGGTCGGCCCCACGGGCGAGGTGGTGGGCGTCGACAACGAGCCCCGCATGCTCACCCTGGCCACCCGCGTGCTGGCCGACCGGGGACTGGCCGGGGTGCGGCTGGTCGAGGCCGACGCGACGGCCACGGGGCTGGAGCCGGCGGCCTTCGAGCTCGCCCACGCCCGGCTGGTGCTGGTGAACGTGCGCCAGCCAGAAGCAGTGGTGGCCGAGATGGCCCGGCTGGTGCGGCCGGGAGGCGCGGTGGCGGTGCAGGACACGGACTGGATCTCCTGGACGTGCCTGCCCGCCCACCCCGCTTGGGACCGGGTGCGCGACGCCCTGGCCGCCTTCCGGGCGGCGCGCGGACTGGACGTGGGCATGGGACGGCGGCTGCCGGGCCTGCTCGAAGCCGCCGGGCTGGTGGACGTGCAAGCCGAGGGTCGCGTGCGGTTCTTCCGGTCGGACCACCCGTACCAGACCCTGCTGCTCACCTTCGCCCGCCTGCACGCCGACGCGATGGTGGCCGACGGGCTGGTGGGCGGCGACGAGCTCGACGAGCTGGTCGGCCAACTCGAGCGCCACCTGGCCGACGCGGCCACCGTCACGGTCTATGCCACCCACGTCATGGCCTGGGGCCGCCGCCCCGCCTGACCGGTTTGCACCCTGGGGGCCCATATGTGGCGCTGAGCGCGACAACCGGCGGTCTGCACTGATCGGTTTGCACCCTGAGGGCCCATATGTGGCGCTGAGCGCGACAACCGGGTTTCAGCGGGGGTCGCCGCGGTCGACGTTCCAGTGGCGCGACACCGACGGCAGCCAGCCCCCACCTTCCCGGTGGCTGGGCGACAGCCGGAACCGGGTGATGGTGTGCTGGCCGCCCTCGTGGTCGCCGTAGAAGAGGTCGACGGTGAGCGCCTGGCCGTCCTTCACCGCCCGGGCGACGGCATCGAACATCGGGTCGCCGCGGTCCCGGAAGGCCCCCTGCCAGAAGCCGTGGTCGCCGGCCGGGACGTAGATGTCGCGGGTGAGCCGCCGGTAGGTCTCGATGGGGCGATGGTCGGTGGCGCCGGGAACGACATCGAGGATGAGGTCCCAGCGGTCGAGGACGGCCAGGCCGTTGCCCACGTTCCGCAGGGCGATGGCCAGGTACACGGCGTCGTCGGCCACCTCGGCCACCGCGCCGCCGCCGCTGACCTTGAACCAGCGGCCGTCCATGAAGCCCACCTTCTCGGCCGGATCCTCGAACCGGGACGGCACGAGCACGGGGCGCAGGCCCGCCAGCAGCGAGCGCTCGGCCACCCGCGCGGCCTGGTTGGCCGAACGCACGGAGGCGAACGTCGCCACCGCCAGCACGAGCGTGCCCCCCGCGGTGGCCAGCGAGGAGATCGTGACCCAGTCGGCCATCGAGCCACTGTAGGAAGGGCGCGGCCGGGATCACCCGACCGGATCAGTGGCCGGGATCACCCCACCGGTCATCCGGCGATGGCGGCCGCTTCCGTGTCGGGCGGCGGGGCGGCGGCGTCGGCGGCGGCGGCGCGGCGGCGCATCGTGCCGGCGGCGTCGGCGTCGTGCACCCGCCCGGCCACGGCGATCCCGACGGCGGCGAGGGCGGCGCCGACAAGGAACACGCCGTGGTAGGCCCGCACCTGTTCGTCGCTGCTGCCCCCGCCGGCGGGCAGGAGGGCGCCGAGGGCGGTGGCGAGGATGGCGACACCGAGGGCGGCGCCCACCTGGCGCTGGGCGTTGTACAGCGCCGACGCCCGCCCGGTGTCGGCCGGCGCGATCGTGGCGAACGAGGCGGCCTGCAGCGGCACGATCATGAGGGCGTAGCCGGCGCCGAGCACGAACACCAGGGTGCGGACGAGCCACAGGCTGGTGTCGAGACCGACAGTGGTCATGGCGACGAGCACGACCACCATCACACCCAGCCCCGTCATCATGAGGCGCCGGGGCCCGACGTAGGGGTAGATGCGGCCCGCCAGCTGGGCCATGGCGATCACGCCGAGGGCTTCGGGGAACGTGGTGAGCCCGGACTCGAGCGCCGACAGCCCGCGCACCTCCTGCAGGAACAGGGGCAGCACGAACAGTGTGCCGAGGAAGGTGGCGCTGGAGAACAGCGAAGCCGCGTTGGTGGCCCGGAAGAGGCGGTTGGCGAACAGCCGCAGCGCCAGCATGGGCGCCGTCACCCGGAGCTCGACGACCACCAGGGCGACGGCCGCCGCCGTTCCCACGGCCAGGGAAACCACCACGACGGGGGACGTCCACCCTTCGTACGGGCCCTGGCTGAGCCCGAGCAGCACCAGGGCGAGGGCCATGGCCGACAGCACGAAGCCGGGAACGTCGAAGCGACCGGCCGCCGGCTCGCGGTGCTCGGTGAGGAACACGAGGCCGAAGGCGAAGGCGGCGATGCCGATGGGGATGTTGACGAAGAACACCCACCGCCACGACAGCGTGTCGATGAGTAGGCCGCCCAGGATGGGGCCCGACGCCGGGGCGATGGCGGTGGGGATTATGAGCACCTTGGAGGCCGCCGCCCGGCGCTCGGGCGGGAAGGCCCGGAACAGCATGGCCAGCCCGACGGGGGCGAGCATCCCGCCGCCTACGCCCTGCAGGATGCGGAAGGCGATGAGCTGGCCCAGCGATGTCGCCAGCCCGCACAGGGTGGAGGCGCCGGTGAACATGGCCAGGGCGAACAGGAACGTGCGCTTGGTGCCGATGCGGTCGCCGATCCAGCCCGATGCGGGGATCCACACGGCCAGGCTCAGCAGGTAACCGATGACGACCCACTCGATCGACCCGGTCCCCACGCCGAACTCCTGCGCCAGCGTGGGCAGGGCCACGTTGACGATCGTGATGTCCATGATGTTGATGAACATGGCGGCCACGTAGACGGCGGCCACGACGACGCGCGGGTTCAACCGCGCCCGGAGCGGGGTCGCTCGGTCCATGGCTCGCATTGTGGCCGCCCTCTCGTCGCTGCCGGGTGCCGGACGTCGCACGGTGGCGATCTCGGCACGCAGGTGGGTGCTGTACGACCATCTGCGTACCCAGAACGGCGGCCGAGCGTTTCTCCCCCCGTTCGCGGCCCGGCGGCCTCTAGCCTTCCGGGGGTGCTCACCGGGCTCGACGCCAACTGGCTGCGCGTGGCGGGCTACGCCGCCGCCGCGGTGGCGGCCGTCGTGGCCGGGTGGCGAGAGCACCGGCGGGCCGACGATGACGCCGGCGCGTGGCCGGCGTTCTGGTTCGCGGCCGCCGCCGTGTTCGGCCTGCTGGCGGTGGGCCGGGCCACCGAGGTGGGCGAGCTCGTCTCCCGGTTCGGCCGCCGCCTGGCCCACACCGAGGGCTGGTACGACCGCCGGCGCGGGCCCCAAGAGCTCGTGATCGCCGCGGTCACCGGCCTGTCGCTGCTCGGGGTCGTCGTGGCCTTCGCATGGGTCGGTCCCGAGCGGCGCCGGCGCCACCTGTCCACGGCGCTGGTCGTGTTCGGCCTGGTCGCCTATGCCGCCGTGCGAATGGTGTCGCTGCACGACGTCGATGCCCTGCTCCGGCACCGCGAGGTGGGCGGCCTCACCCTGGGCGCCGGGGCCGAGCTGGCCGGGATCGTGCTCGCCATCGCCCTGGCGCTGTGGCCGGCGGTCGGCGGCCCGAGCGTCACGCGCTGGTTGACCGCCGAAGGGCCCTCGCCGGGGCACTCGCGTCACTTCCCGTCGCCATCCGACCAGAAGTGACGAAAGCCGACGGCGACGACGCCGCGCTCCTCCGGCCGGCGGTCGGCGTCTTCGACCCCTCCGAGCTCGACGGCCAGCCCGAGCCGGTGCGCCGCCACCTCCTGCACGCCATCGCTCCGGGGACGCCCGTGGCGGTGTCGGTGCGGCTGGAGATGCGCGGCCACGTCAAGCTCGGCCGCTGGCTCCCGTTCCGCGCTCGGGAAGTGCTCGATCCGCACCGCGGGTTCGTGTGGCGGGCGCGGGTGGCGGGCGTGGTGAGCGGCTCCGACCGCTACGTCAACGGTGCGGGCGCCATGGCCTGGCGGCTGGCGGGCCTCGTGCCGTTCCTACGCCTGTCCGGCCCGGACGTGTCGCGGAGCGCCGCGGGTCGGGCCGGGGGTGAAGGGCAATGGCTGCCCACGGCGCTGCTCCCCTCCTGCGGCGTGCGGTGGTGGGCCGATGGCGACGACCGGATCGCCTCGCGCTACGAGCTCGACGGCACCCCCATCGAGGTCCACCATCGGATCGGCGGTGACGGCGCCCTCGTGTCCAGCGGGTTCGCCCGCTGGGGCGATCCCGACCGCACCGGGACGTGGGGGTGGCATCCCTGGGGCGGTGAGACCACTGCGTACCGCACCTTTGCCGGGCTGCGGATACCGAGTGCGGGCCGGGTGGGCTGGTACTACGGCACCGACCGGTGGCCCGCCGGGGAGTTCTTCCGCTACGAGGTCACGGCCCTCGCGCCGACGGGCCTCACCCCGGCATGAAGGGGCGCGCCGTGCTCACCGGCGTCGGTGTCGGCGCCGTCGCCGCCGCCGCGGCGGCGCGGCGGTCCCGCCACTGGGGCTCCACCCCCGAGGAGCGGGCCCGCACCTACCCGGGCGACGACCTGGTGCCCGAGCCGGCCGTCACCGTCACGCGGGCGATCTCGGTCGAGGCCCCGGCGAGCGAGGTGTGGCCGTGGTTGGTGCAGATCGGCAAGGACCGGGGCGGGATGTACAGCTACGACTGGCTGGAGAACCTGCTCGGCCTCGGGATCCATTCCGCCGACGAGATCCGCGAGGAGTGGCAGCACGTGGCCCCCGGCGACCGTGTCGTCCTGGTGCCCAAGGGCTGGGGCCCGCTGCCCGACGGCTACTCGCTCCCGGTGGCCACCGTCCTGCCCGGATGCGCCCTCGTGCTGCGCCAGGCGCCGCCCGAGCATCCGTGGAACGCGGTGTGGACCTTCGTGATCGACCCCGACGGGCCCGACCGGTGTCGCCTGATCTCCCGCAGCCGGGCCGAGCGTCCGCCGGGCGCGGCCGGGGGGCTCAACGCCATCGCCACCGAGGTGATGGACCCGATCACGTTGGTGATGACCCGCAAGATGCTGCTGGGGATCAAGGCGCGGGCCGAGGCCCGGTGGCGGGCGCGGGCTCCTGGTTGAGCTCGTCGGTCAACTCGACGAGCTGGGCCAGCGTGTCGAGCTGCTGGTCAAGGGAGCCCGACACCTTGGCCTGCACGGTGGTGATCCCGGCCGCCCGGTAGAGGCGCAAGCGTTCCTTCACGCTGGCCGGCGGCCCGAGCAGGTTCGTCTGCCGTCCGAGCTCCACGGGCACCCGTTGCGCGGCCTCCTCCCGCCGGCCCTGCTGCCACAGCTCCTGGACGGCCCGTACGTCGTCGCCGAACCCCTGGCGGGCGAAGGCGGCGTTGTAGAAGTTCTGGTCCTTCGATCCCATCGCCCCAATCGTGAAGGCGTAGCCCCGGGCGTGGCGCCGGGCCGCCTCGGCCACGTCGTCGGTGAACTCCACCGCCACCGGCATGACCAGGTCGAGCGCGTCGAGCGTGCGGCCCGCCCGCTCGGCGCCCACCCGGAGGTGCGCGAGGAAAGCGTCGGCATGCTCGGGGATGAAGGCGTTGCCGATCCACCCGTCGGCCCGCTCGCCCGTCAGCTCGAGGTTCCGGGGCCCCAGCGCGGCCACGTAGATGGGGATGGCGACGGGTTCCATCAGCGAGCGCATCGGGCGGCCCGCACCGCCGGGAAGGGGCAGCTGGTAGACGTCTCCGGCATAGGAGAGGCGATCGCCGCCGGCGACCGTACGGACGATGTCGATGGTCTCGCGGGTCGCCGTCACCGGCGAACGGAAGCGGAGGCCGTGCCAGCCCTCCATCACCTGGGGTCCGCTGGTGCCCAGCCCGAGCAGGAAGCGCTCGCCCGACAGGGCCTGCATCGACATGGCCGACATGGCCAGCATCGCGGGGGTGCGCGCCCCCACCTGGGCGATACCGGTGCCCAGCCGGATCGTCGCCGTCTTGGCCGCCAGGTACGCGAGCGGCGTCAGCGCGTCGGCGCCCCACGCCTCGGGCACCCACACCGAGTCGACGCCGGCCCGCTCGGCCGCGATCACCAGCTCGCCGTCCTCGGGCCGGGCGACGACCGTGGTCATCGCCACGCGCAGGGGCCGGTGGCCGCTCGTCACCTGAGGGCGCGACGCATGTGATCGTGGAAATGCACGATCGCGCCCTCGAACCGCCCGAACTCGAGCACCTCGTTGGCGCCCGTGGCCAGTCCCCGCTGGACGGCGAGGGCCATGGCCCGGTCCTCGGCCAGGCCCTGGTTGACGAAGTCCTGGTCGCGGCGGGCGTCCTCGCGGGCGCCGGCGCCGGTGCCGCTCGCTCGGTTGGTGAGCTGGTAGGTCACGAACCGCGTGCGGTCGGGCGCCAGCGGCTCGAGCACCACCATCGACGTGTGGTGGGAGAGCCGGGCGACGATGGCGTTCGGGAACAGGTGGTGAACGGTGGTGACCACCCGGTCAGCCCGCCAGGTGTCGGGCGGGTGCCCGCGCAGCTCGGCGATGCGGCGGAACGGGAACGTCACCCGGCAGTTGCGCCCGTACGGCTCGATCACGTTGAGGTTGTCGAACCCGAAGGGGAAGAACGTCGTCCGGTGTGTGGCCTTGATGTGGTAGCCCTCGAGGAAGCCCTCCACCAGGATCTTCCAGTTGGCGTCCAGCACGATCTCGCCGGTGGCGATCACCTCCTGGTCGGGCGCGATCACCTCGGGCAGCGCGTCGAGCTCGGCGTCGACCGGGCCGTTGGAGGGCACCTGGGCCACGAACACGATGCCGCCGCGCACGGCGGTGGCCAGGGGCACCAGGCCATGGGCGGCGGGGTCGAGGCCGGGAAAGCCCTCGGCGCCGGGGATGTGGCGCAGCGTGCCGTCGAGGCGGTACACCCAGCCGTGGAAGGGGCACACGAGGGCGGCGGCGCACCCGTGGCCGTCGGCCAGCGCCGTCCCCCGGTGGCGGCAGGCGTTGCGGAACGCCCGCACCTCGCCGTCGTGCCCGCGCACCACGATGACGCCGACGCCGGCGGCCTCCCGGGCGACGTAGGACCCGGGTGACGGGACGGCGGCGAGGGGGCAGAACGCCGTGGGCCGGCGCCGCAGCACCCGCTCGATCTCGTCGTGCAACCGCTCGGGGCGCAGGTAGTTGGCAACCGGCTCCTGCCAGGTCGTGTCGCCGAGGTCGGTGGTGCCGTGCTCGATGTGCTCGAAGATGCGCTCGATGAGGGCGATGTCGTCGAGCAGCGGGGGAGCAGGGAGCGGGGGAGCGGCGGTGGCCAGCGGCTCGGTTGCCGTCATCCCCCCCGATATTACGCTGGATGATCGCTGTGATCAAGAGGCGTGATGGGCAGCCACGGCGGCGATCAGGCGGCCGCTGCCGCGCTCCAGCCGCTCGTAGGCGGGCCGCAGTCGTTCGGTGTGCTCGTCGGGCGGGGCCAACTCGGGGGGCAGGAGGGGCTCGGCCAGCAGGAAGCGGGCGACCGCGATCGACACCAGGAAGACGTCGCGCAGCATGGCCGGGTCACCCGACCGGAGCCATTCCTCGGCCTCCTCGGCCAGCGGCACCAGGGCCCGGGCCTGGTGGGCCATGGCGTCCAGGTCCCAGAGCTGGCGCACCAGCTCGGCAGGGTCGCGATCGAGGATCGTGCTGCGGGACACGAGCACGGCCTCGTTGCCGGTGGGTCCGGCGAGGTTGGCCGGACGGAGCCAGATGTCGGGGCGCAACTCGCCGAGGCGGTGATGGCGCATGCGCGCCCGGAACTGGCGGCGCTCGGCGATCGAGCGCCGCTCGGCGCTGACGATCACGATCCACCACGCGCCGTCCCATCGCACCCGGCGGGGCACGCGGGCCGCGTCCTGCGACTGCTGGCGCTCCGTCAGGCGCGCCCCCAGGCGGTAGCGCCCGTCCTCGGTGGACACCTCCCCGCCAGCCACCAGGCGGGAGAGCGCCGTGCGCATGGCGCCCTCGCCCACGCCGAAGGCCTCGCCCAGCCCCACGAGCGCCCGGGCGGGCAGCGAGGGCGGGTGACTGCCGAGCAGCGCCGACAAGGCGAGGGAACGGGCCGACAGCGGGCGCAGGCCGAGATCCGGCAGGGGGCGAGCGGGCGCGGGAGCGGGCGCGGGAGCGGGCGCAGGAGCGGGGGCGGGAGCGGGCTCGGGAGCGGGAGCGGGCGCGGGAGCGGGGGCGGGAGCGGGGGCGGGAGCGCGACGCGCCGCAGGCACGGCCCGAGTCTTCCGCCTCTGTCCGCCGGCGGCGCGCCGGGTCAGCCGGCCAGCGCGCTCCCCAGGGCGCCCGTGACGGCCAAGCCGACGTACACGAGGCTGCCGGCGAACACGACGCGCAGCATCGACGCCCCGCGGCGTGCCAGCACCAGGCTCGTCACGGTGGCGAGCACGACCGCCACGCGCGACCCGGGAGCGGCGTCGTGTCGGAGTGCCCCCACCAGCAGGCCGGTCAGGGCGGCCGCACCCGCATGGCCGACGGTGCGCTCGGCCCGCTCGGAGACGCGGACCCGCCCGAGCACCAGGAGGGGAACGGCCCGGAACCCGTAGCTCACCAGGCCAACGGCCGCGATGGCGATCCACGTGCTCATGGCGCGCTCCGGGCACTCGCCGACATCGGCCCGTCGGCGGGGACGAAGTCTCGGCGCGATTTCCGCCACATATGGCGGGAATCGCGCCGAGAGTT